>JANZQE010000293.1:0-15909 GCA_038040705.1 Clostridium sp.
CAAGCTCATTACATACTATTTAGTCTTACGACTAAAATTCACTTTATTTACTAAAGTAATTAACTGGTTTAGCAAAATATTATTTTGCTATCTTTACCTATTTCTCTGTTTAATTTTCAAAGACCAATTTGTTTTGTCATCATAAGACGACTTCTACTATATTATCAGTTTAGTATGCTTTTGTCAACTTATTTTTTTATGTTTTTAAGTTAATCACACTAAGTTTACCAACTTACTTTTAAATATGTCGTTCGTTGTGACAAGCGACATGCAATATCTTACCATAGAATATCCTCGTCATAATTTGATTTAGAGTTACTAAAATAAAATAGGTTGCATATTCTTGAATTTTTAAACTTTATCTCTATATACCTTGTATTGATACACCAGGATAGTTATCTACTTATTATTACCCTATACCAACTGATTTTTTTTATAATCAACTTAATAATTCTATATATACTAAGTATTCTCCTTAAGGATATATAAATATACTAGTGTGGAACTCTTTTTATTAGAAAACAAATAGGACAATCTACCTTCTAAATACTTAAAAGATACATTGCCCTATTTAAATTGCATTGTTTATGACATAACCTTACATCAACAACTTGAAAATTATTAAAAATATTACTCCTGGAACTCCTAAAAAACCTGCAATAAGTGCTGTCAAAGCATTTATCTCAATATATATTTGTGAGTACCCCGTAAATCCACTTATAAAGTTAACAAGCAACAAAAGTAACACCCCAAAAACACCATTTATTATTAGCTTTCCTAGCATTTTTAGTGGCCACGAAAAGAGCTTGACCACAATTACCATTGCTACTATAGCAATTAAAAAATATACTGCAACCTCCATACCTGATCCCCCTATCTTCATTAGAAATATATTTACACCTCAATTAAAAACATTTCTTTAATCATTAATAACGCTCAGTTCTTCTATCATATAACTAGCATCAATTGTTACACCTTTTCTTCTAGCTTCTAATAAAAAATACATATATTTAGTTTTAGATTGATCTTCCTTATAAATTGCATAATCTATAAGTTTTGGATCGTCTGCAATATCAAAATATTTTTTTGAACATTCCCATTCAAGCTTAGCTTCTTCAAGCCCTATTATAATATCCTTCTGTTCCTGAGTATATGTTAAAGTTTTAAATAATATTTCAATTATTTTTTTCCTATCCATAATAAAAACCTCCCATTTTATGTCTTTTTTAAATTCTTGACATAAAACAGGAGTAATATTCTATATTTCTTTTCTTCCTTCTAAAGCTTTAGAGAGGGTTACTTCATCTATATATTCTAAATCGCCACCGACTGGGATGCCATGTGCAATTCTTGTAACTTTTGCGCCTAGCGGTTTTAATATTTTAGATATATACATAGCCGTGGCCTCGCCCTCTATGTTTGGATTAGTTGCAACTATTACTTCACGCACGTCTCCATTAATCCTTCTTATAAGTTCCCTTAACTTTATATCTTCAGGACCTCTGCCAGCCATAGGGGATATTGTTCCATGAAGAACATGGTAAACCCCATTAAATTCTCTTACTTTTTCCATAGTCATAATATCTTTTGGATTTTCAATAACGCATATGATACTCTTATCCCGATTTGGATTAGAACAAATTGCGCAAGGATCTGCATCTGCAAAACTTCCACATATTGAGCAGAATTTCAAAGTACCTCTCGCTTTAACCAGTGCACCAGCA
The DNA here is from genome assembly GCA_038040705.1 of Clostridium sp. Taxonomy (GTDB): domain Bacteria; phylum Bacillota; class Clostridia; order Clostridiales; family Clostridiaceae; genus Clostridium_AD. The sequence goes on from JANZQE010000293.1 coordinate 1,725, forward strand.
AATTCCTCTACTTCTTCCTTGGGAAGATTTAGCACAAATAATGCTAGCCTCTGAGCTGTTTTTTTTCCTATAACAGGGAGTTTAGCAAATTCTTCTATAAGTTTTTCTATTGCTACTGGATAAAACTCCAATTTAGTCACCTCTTAAATGTGTAGCTTTTAAATACCGCTTTCTAGAACATTCCCGGCATATTTAATCCACCTGTTAGTTTACCCATTTCACTACTTGTTTCATCTTCTGCCTTCTTTAATGCCTCATTGCAAGCGCTCATAATCAAGTCCTGGAGCATTTCAACGTCGTCAGGGTCTACTACTTCTGGTTTTATCTTTACGTCAACAAGTTGTCTCTTTCCATTAGCTATAGCAGTTACTGCTCCACCACCAACAGATGCCACGTATTCCTTAGTCTCTAAACCCTTTTGCATATCTTCCATTTGCTTTTGAAACTTTTGAGCTTGCTTCATCAAACCACCCATATTTCCACCCATACCTGGTAATCCGCCTTTTGCCATAATTGTTACCTCCTATTTATTAGTTATTAAAGTTAATATCATTATATTTACGTTTCTCTATTATTATATACTAATAACTATAATAATTTCCATTAAATATTATTTTATTTTATTCATCTAATACCTCAACGAGATCTTCTCCAAATGTTTCTTTTAGTATATCCTCAGGCGATTTAACCTGTTTTTCATCAGATTCAACAGTATATTTTATTTTCACTTCTTCTTTTAATACTTCAGAGAATATTTCTTCAATTAAATTCCTGTTTTGTTCTTTTTCAAGTCTAACCTTATTAAAGGCAAATTGCTTTTCGTAAGCTAGCTCTATTACACCTCCATAGCAGGACACAATTTCCCCAGTCATTAAAGAAGCATATATAACCATATGTCTTCGTGTTTTGAACATATCTAAAATGTCCTTAAACGATTTTTTTACTATATCTACGGTTAAATTAGAGTTGTCATTATGTTTTTTCACAGGTCTTACTTCTGTTTTTTTATTAGACTTATTTTCTTTTTTACCATTATTAACTTCAGAAATTCTTGGTGTTACGCTTTCAGAGACTACAGTTATCTTTCCCTCTTTTATAATTGCTTCTATTTTATTTATTCTAGCTAGTAGCACTTCTTTTGATGTGTCATATTCTATTTTACACATTTTAATAACTGCAAGTTCTAGATAAATTCTATTTTGCTTACTCCACTTTGCTTGTTCCTCTGCATCTTGGAGTATTTTTATATTCCTCATAATTTCTTCCACTCTGAGTTTTGATGCTTGCTCTTTTAAGATATTTATATTTTCGGTTGACATGTCTAAAATATCTTCTGCATTGTCACTTACTTTAACCATCATAAGGTTTCTCATGTGAATAGTCATGTCTTTTATAAATACATATATATCTTTACCACTATAAACTATATCATTTACAGCCTTTATTGAACCTTCAATGTCTCTATTTATTATATTATCAGAGAGCATTATAAGACTCTCAGACGTCACAAGGCCTAGCATATCTATAACATCATCATACTCTACTGTTCCTTCATTCATCGATATCGCTTGGTCTAGAATACTTAGAGCATCTCTCATTGCTCCATCAGAAATTCTGGATATTAATTTCAAACTATCATCGCCCACAAAAATATCTTGCTCAGTAACAATTCTTCTAAGTCTTTCAAATATATCCGAACTTTTTATTCTTTTAAAGTCAAATCTTTGACATCTAGAGAGTATTGTTATTGGAAGTTTTTGAGGGTCAGTAGTGGCTAATATAAATATTACGTTACTTGGTGGCTCCTCAAGTGTTTTTAAGAATGCATTAACTGCACCTATGGATAACATATGAACCTCATCTATAATATATACTTTATACTTAGCTTCCTGTGGTGGATACTGAACATCTTCAATTATATCCCTAATATTATCTACGCCATTATGTGATGCTGCGTCTATCTCAGTAACATCTATTGCTGTACCTGAATTTATTTTTTTACACATTTCACATTGGTTACAAGGCTCTCCCTCATCTGAATTTAAACAATTAACTGCCTTAGCTAATATTTTAGCCGTTGAGGTTTTTCCTGTTCCTCTAGTACCACATAGGAGGTATGCATGAGCTATTCGCGTGCCTTTTATTTGATTTTTTAATGTTATGGTCACATGCTCCTGACCTACTACATCTTCAAAAGTTCTTGGTCTCCATTCTCTATATAAAGCCTTATATGCCAAAAGTTTCACCTCTTTTAAATAATTATATCATTTAAATCCAAAAATTAGTTAATATTTATAAAGGTTATCTATTTACTTGAGAAATTAATAATTTAGTAATAAAAAAAGATGCCTAATAGGCATCTTTTAGTTCTTTTGTAGACCGTACACCTCGCTTCGATATATAAACTATGCGCGTTACCTATACAGTTAACTCAAACCAGGTTGGTCCACGGCACACGGAAGGTTCACTTACCGCTGCTTCCTTCCGGATCTGACGGGGTTCATGAATTTCCATTGCGTGGGGCCCAGTTATCAACGCCACTTATATAGGTCAGACCACACAGCTTATAACCTAAGCGAGGAATTCACTCCTGCTGTAGCGGGTTGCAGGTTACAGGGCACCGCTAACTCCCCAGCTAGTACGGAAATATAAACTGGCGGAAAGAGAGGGATTCGAACCCTCGGTAGAGTTGCCCCTACACACGCTTTCCAGGCGTGCTCCTTAAGCCACTCGGACATCTCTCCATAAATTACTTTGTTGTTTGTGTACACTGAAGTAGTGCAACAAAAACAATTATACTATTAATAAGTGTTAATTTCAACAGTTATTTTTTAAATGTTTATGAAAGTTTTACTAACAAATATATAATATACTGTTGTGTAATTTACTTAACTCAAGCATGATTTATAATTATTTCTATAAATGATGAATTAATAATGCGAGTCTTTTTTTCTATGATTTACCAGAATAAATATAATCCACAGTGCTACTCCTGCTAAACTTATTAGTTGTGCTACCCTCAAACCAGCAAACATTAAACTGTCAGTCCTGAGTCCCTCTATAAAGAACCTTCCTATAGAATATAATCCTATATAGCTAAAAAACACAGTTCCTTTTTTAAATGTTTTTGTTAATAAATATATCAGTATTAGACATACTATAACATTCCATATTGATTCATAAAGAAAAGTTGGATGATAATACACTCCATCTATTAGCATTCCCTTTTGTATGAACTCCGGAAATTTACTTATAAATCCCTGCGTAACCGGTCCTCCATGAGCCTCACTATTAAAGAAATTCCCCCATCTTCCTATGGCCTGACCAATGATTATAGATGGAGCTGCTACATCTGCAAATTTTAAGAGACTCTCTTTTTTATACCTTGTATAAAGTAATGCTGCTATCATACCCAATATAACTCCACCATGTATAGCAAGACCACCTTGACGAATATTGAATACTTGTATTAAATCATCCTTATATTGATTAAATTCAAATGCTACATAATATGCTCTAGCACCAATAATAGCTATTGGAAAAGATATTAGAGTAATATTTAAAAGTTCATCATAATTAACATTTTTTAATTTAGCTGTAAATTGGGCGAGTAAAATTCCAACCATCATTCCTGTTGCAATAAAAATACCATACCATGCAACTGATAATCCAAATATATTAAATGCTATTGGATTCATAAGTAACCTCTCCTTTTGTATTGCATTTTTTATTAAACTACAAATAAAAGAATCAAGTTTATAAGTTAAACTTGATTCTTTATAATTAATCTTATAATTATTGTGGCGTACTATGGTAAAAAAGTAAAGATAAATATTTAAAATTTATTTCTTTCTTTATACTCAGTATGCAATAATTTGTGGCTTAAATGACCATTAGGTTCCCCCAAAAACCCCTCATATATTTTGGTTATATGTGGATTTTTATGTGATTTTCTAAGAGATAGAGATTTATCTTCATCATATATAGCTTTTGCCCTTTCCTCTGGAACATTAATTTTTTCTTTTATTTGTGAATTAACTATTGGTTGACCTCCACCATTTACACACCCACCAGGGCATGCCATAGCTTCAATGAAATCATAATGTTTTTAACCGCTTCTAACTAAATCTAATAATTTTCTAGCATTATAAAGTCCATGAACCACGGCTGCAGTTATATTTCTTCTCGTACGCCTTCAAACTTTTTAGCAACACAAGGCATAATTGAAACAACTACAATATCCTTAGGATCAACACTAAACTTTTCTGCAAAATAACTTTTAATTGAAGTTCTTGTAGCTTGCCACTAATAGCACCTACATTACAATTACGAGTACACAACCCACATAATGCAACCTTTTTTATTCCTAATGCTAAATGTTCAAGTTTATCTATATCCTCAATTTCACCATTCTCCTTTGTGAAATCAAGGAAATTTGTTTTTTATTTATATTCTTCAATTATCCTGATTACATCAGCAGGAATTAATCTTCCATATACCTTATCATCTACCATAAGAACTGGAGCTAGTCCACATGCACCAAGGCATCTAGCAGCTTCTAAAGTAAACTTACCGTCACTTGTTGTTTTTCCAATCTCTACTTCTAAAACACTAGATAATCTTTCTATAATATCCTGTGCTCCTTTTACATAACAAACTGTACCTAGACATACCTTAATTATATGTTCACCCTTAGGTTCTAAAGTGAATTGAGAGTAAAAGGTTGATACTTCATAAATTTCAGACATAGGAATATCAAGTTCTTCTGATACAACTTGTAACGCTTCCTCTGGCAAATATCTGTATAATTTTTGTACTTCATGAAGTACCGGAATTAAAGCACCTTTCATATCTTTGAATTTTTTAATGGTGTCTTTTACCTTTTCTAATCTAATGTCAATTTCTCCACACTCTGAGCAGCATTTTTCCTCAGTCATTAAACTCATCTCCTTACATTAAATTCAAAAAATATTATAAATATTCTGTTATTTTTATAAATAATTTATAGTTATTTGTTTTTTAAGTTTCTCTATGTCTTCAAACTTTCCCGTTTGCGTTCCTTCAGTCATTACATTAGCTGTGCTTGTTGCACAGGCAAGCTTAATAGCTTCTTCAAAAGAATATCTCGACTCCACTGCTACTGCAAGAGCTGCAACCATAGAATCTCCTGCACCTACAGTACTTTTAACTTCAACCTTTATGCCCTTTACTTTTGCAATTTTATCGCGACTAATAAATAGCGATCCTTCTGATCCTTGCGATATTACTACATATTTTACTCCATATTCTAATACCTTTTTAGCTGTTTTTATAACTTCATCTTCGTTATGAATCGTTATACCAAAAGCCTTTTGAAGTTCATAAATATTGGGTTTTACCATATACGGACCGGCCTTAATGCCCTGCAATAGCATTTCACCATCTGCATCTAGTATAACCTTGCCACCCCTTGTTTTTACAGCCTTAATTATTTCACCATATATACCGCTACAAACTCCACTTGGAACGCTCCCCGATAAAACTACTAGAGAATCACATGTGCAGTGTTCCATGATTTTTTCTTTTATGTTAGTAATATCTTGTTCATCTAAAATTGGGCCACTTTCATTTATATCTGTGTGAGTTCCATTAACCTTATCAATGATTTTTAAATTAGTCCTTGTTTCACCTTTGAATAATAAAAATTCATTGTCAATATTTAAACCATCCAAATATTGTTTTATTTGACTTCCACTATTTCCACCTAAAAAACCTAATGCTATGCTTTTATGTTTTAGTTCCTTAACAACTTTGGATACATTAATACCTTTACCCCCAGCATCAAATCTTGTAGACACAATTCTATTAACGTTACCAATCTTAAATTTATCTATATCAACGGTTTTATCTAAGGCCGGATTTAAAGTTACTGTTATTATCATTTTTAAGCCCCCTTTTATTCTGCTACCATAACTGTTACATCTTATTTTACATAAATTTCTAGTAATTTTAGCAAAGGAAACCGTATTGAATTTATAATGGTCAATTATTGCTGCTTCTCTAATTCTTGCTTTAAAAGTTGCTCAATTTTAGGAGTACACCTTTGACCATTGCACCCACCTGTTCCAGCTCCCGTAACCTTTTGAACATCCTCTACAGTTTTGGCTCCATTTTGTATAGCCTTTTTTATAGTAGACCTTGGTATAGCTTTACACAAACACACTTTCGTAAGTTTATCCATTATTTCATTATTTATATTTTGCTCCATAATATTTTCTCCTTACTACCTTTTATTTTTAAAAAAATGGGTCAATAAATTACCACATTCCGCATTGTACAACCAATTAATTTCAATCCATTGATTTAACGCATCATTTTGAATCAAATTTACAACCGAACCACAAGCACCTACACTAGGATCAAAAGCACCTATATACAATTTGCTTATTCTAGACTGTAAAATTGCGCCTGCGCACATAGGACATGGTTCTAAAGTAACATACATGTCACACCCAGTTAATCTCCAGCCGCCTGTTACTTCACAGGCTTTTTTTATAGCCAAAACTTCTGCATGTGCAGTAGCATCCTGAAGCGTTTCCCTTAGGTTATGAGCTCTGGCAATTATTTTATTATCTTTAACTATAACTGCACCCACAGGTACCTCATTTAATAATAGTGATCTTTTAGCCTCTTTTAACGCTTCATGAATAAAATGTTTTTCCATTTAAACCCCTTTTAATAAATTATTACTGTTTAATAATTATTATCTATATTATACTTCTTTAATGTTATAGTTTCAATGCACTAGAAAATAAAAAAACTAGCAAAGTTTTACCTTGCTAGTTTGTGGTGCACACGAGAGGAGTCGAACCTCCGGCCTTCCCCTTAGGAGGGGGACGCTCTATCCAACTGAGCTACGGGTGCAAATTCAATTCTACTTAAACATTTTAATACACTTTTATAAATATGTCAACCTGTAGCTAATTTAACCGTAAATTTAAAAGATAATTTAAATTAATTGTCATTGTAAAACAAGTTTAGTGTTTTCTTACAAATAAAAGATTTATTTCATGATAATTATAAATTTTTATGCTAAAATATCTATAAGTCATACTATATTATGAGGTGATTACATACAGAAAGTATGCATGAGGCTTTAACTACTAGCGATGAAGACATCTTATCCTACTTAGCTTTTCTCCAAATTGCTGAAGAATTCATTAAAAACAAAAAACTAAATCCAACTGTTGGACAAATAAGAAACGAAACTCAGAGTGAGCCCATATAAATAATAGCACCTAAAGTATTTATTTATAAATAAAGTTATAATACATGAAATATTGTATAATACTAACTGAAGGATTTTAAAATAAATAACCATATTAAAATTTATATACAACATTTCACCGCAGGTGATAATGATTTAAGTGAGGTATAAAATGCAATTAAATTCTATCAATCGATTTAGAGAAATCATCAAAGTCCTTGGCTCTTATGGTTTTGGATATATTGTTGACTCTAAATTCAAAAAACAAAATAAGCTCCCTGAAAATTTAAGAAAAGCCTTTGAAGATCTGGGACCTACTTTTATTAAAATCGGCCAAATACTTAGTACTAGGCCAGATTTGTTATCCCCCGAATATATAGTAGAACTTTCAAAACTTCAAGATAGCGTCGCTCCAGAAAACATAGAAACAGTAAACAAGATGTTCTTTGATGAGTTTTCCATATCAACAACGGAATGTTTTGAAAAGTTTTATGAAACTCCTTTAGCTTCTGCCTCTATTGCTCAGGTACATAAAGCTATATTAAAAGACGGTAGAGAAGTAGTAGTAAAAATACAAAGACCAAATATTTCTGAAAAGATGAAACTCGACATTTCTATACTTCTCCGCATAATAAGACTTACAAAAGCAAGATTTGCTGATGCACTAATTGACCCAGAAGAAGCTCTACATGAAATACTACTTACCACTGAGCTTGAACTTGATTTTAATAATGAAGTTAAAAATATAAATACATTTGAAAATTTCAACAAAGATGTAGCATTTATATATGTACCTTATGTTGTGGATGAACTATGTAGTTCTAAAGTACTAACTATGGAACTAGTTAATGGATTTAAAATAGACGATATGAAACGACTACGTAAGGATAAATATAATCTTGATGATTTAGGTAAAAAATTAGCATTATCTTACTTAAAACAAATGTTAGAAGATGGTTTTTTCCACGGCGACCCACATCCTGGGAATATATTTGTATATGAAGGTAAAATTTGTTTTATAGATTTTGGAATTATGGGAAGCCTTTCAACTTCTCTAAAAACAACACTAAACAATATGATATCGGCCGTTGCTTTTAATGATATAAATAAAATGATTTCAGCTCTTTTATCCATAGGCATAAAAAAGGGATACGTCGATAGGAATAAGCTCTATGAGGATCTAGATTACCTTCTTGTGAATTACCTTTCAGTTTCACTAAATAATATTCAAATTTCCGTTTTGATTTCTGACATCTTTGACATAGCTAGGCAAAACAATATACGTTTGCCTCGTGATTTGACACTTTTAATAAGAGGTCTTGTAATTCTAGAGGGTGTAATATCACGTATCTCTCCTGATATCAAAATAATAGACATCGCTATTCCTTATGTAAAAGCTAATAATAAATTTTCACTACTCGCACATTTAGATTTTAACACTCTGCTTATGCGTTCATATTCATTTATAAAAGATTCGTCTAGACTACCTTCAAAGATTATAGAATTATCTGATAGTCTAATAAGCGGAAGAGCTAAACTACAGTTAGAGCATAAAAATTTAAACACTCCTATAAGTGAATTAAACAAAGGCATAAATCGCTTAGTTTTTGCCCTCATTATTTCTTCCATGATTATAGGTTCTTCTACAATTTTAAATTCAAATATAGGTCCTAAGTTATATAATATATCAATTATCGGTATAACTGGTTTTATAACTGCAGCCTTTATGGGTTTCTGGTTGTTAATTTCCATAATAAACTCTGGAAAATTATAAAATAAATATAAAAAGAGGTATTTTAATGATTGAATATTACAATAGAAAAGAAAAAAAATATGAAATTGAAAAAGTAGCCGGTGAAAAGTATTTAAATTGGTCTTACTCCTCTCCTGTAGGTATTGGGCTAGTTGAATTACTACTCAAGAAGAAGCTTTTTTCAAAGTTATATGGTCATTATTGTGACACAAAAATAAGTTCTAGAAAAATTAAGTCTTTTATTGAGACTTTGAATATTGATATGTCTATGTATTCTAAGACTCATGATAAGTACTCATCTTTTAATGATTTTTTTATAAGATCTTTAAACCCAACGGCTCGAATAATTCCTAAAGATAAGAATGTTTTAATATCTCCTTGTGACGGTAAAATTTCTGCATATGTAGATATTGACTTGAATAACATAGTTCAAATAAAAGGTTTTACTTATTCTCTTAAAGAACTTCTTCAAGATAATGAAGTATACAATTTGTATAAAGGCGGAACCTGCTTGATTTTTAGATTATGTCCTACTGATTATCATAGGTTTCATTTTTTTGATGATGGAATTTGTGGAGACACAACTAAAATAAAAGGTCATTATTATTCTGTAAATCCTATAGCTTTAAAAAATGTTAAAAAGCTTTTTTGTCAAAATAAACGAGAGTGGAGTACATTTTATTCGGATAATTTTTCTGATGTTATTTATATAGAGGTTGGTGCTACTTGTGTAGGCTCAATCATTCAGAGTTATAGTCCAAACACTAAAATTACAAAAGGTGATGAAAAAGGATATTTCAAATTTGGCGGTTCCACAGTAATCTTATTTTTCAAAAAAGATGTCGTAAATATCCATGAGGATATACTATCACAAACACAATTAGGCTTTGAAACCTCTGTATTGATGGGCGAAAAAATAGGACTGAACTAAAATGGGTAAACTATTATTAATGCACATGATATATGTAGTGTAATTTTTGTTTTGGAAAGGAGAATATAATAATGAATAAGAAAAAATTGGGAAAAGCAAAAAATTCAATTAATAACTTAGATGCTAATAAAAGCAATAGCGGCGTTTCAAACACAGAGATGGCTATTATGTATAATCTGTCTAATATTACAAGTGATGTGAACGGGGAGCTTATAGCTGAAAAGGTTGGTGACATTGAGGTTATACCTAAATAAGATAACATATGAAAATTATTTTTATGTGCAAAAATAAAAAAGCACTAAAACCTAATCTTTAGCAGATTAATTTTTAGTGCATTTTTTATAACTAATATATTCTTACGAAATTATAAATTTCTTTCGTATTGTTCTACCATTTTCTTAACCATTTGACCGCCTACTGATCCATTTTCTCTAGAAGTAAGATCTCCATTGTAACCCTCTGATAAATTAACTCCAACTTCTTTAGCTGCTTCCATTTTGAACTTGTTTAAACCCTCTCTTGCTTGTGGAACTAATGTTCTGTTTGCCATAATAATTTCCTCCTTCTATTTAATAATTATTTTATGATAGTAGTGTATGTAGAATTATAAATTTTATAATATGATGTTAGAGGGTACTAAGGTAATTAGAACTTTATTAATCATTATAAGTAACTTTATATAACTTTTAAATAAATTGTAAAATTATTCTTTTTATAGATGTGTAGATCTATAAAATTTAAATTTGTAGTACAAGCAATTTAAATATAATAAACCATATTATATAAGTAGCACTATTTAGGAGGAACCTCTGTGTTTTTCATGAATTATTTATTAGATGTAATCGGAAATATTACATTTCTAACAGCTTATATAACTGGTAGCACTTCCTTCCCTCAACCATTATGCGAAGAAGAAGAAAAATCCTATTTAATAAAGTTTAAGGAGGGCGATTTACTAGCTAAGGGAATACTCGTTGAACGTAATTTACGACTAGTTGCACATATAGTAAAAAAATATTCTTATCAAGGGAAAGATGTAGATGACCTCATATCTATTGGAACTGTGGGGCTCATTAAGGCAATTGAAGCCTTTGATATAAATAAGGGTGTAAGACTTGCCACATATGCTGCGCGGTGCATAGAAAATGAGATACTCATGCTCATTAGAAATAATAAAAAAACCAAAGGGGACATGTCCCTGCATGATCCTATCGGTACCGACAAAGAGGGAAACGAGATAACATTTATGGATGTATTGAGTAGTGATGAGGATTCTATTTTTAAGATAGTAGAAAATAAAATACTAATTACAACTCTTTATGATAAAATAAACTTCGCTTTAAAAGATCGAGAAAAATTAATAATCCAAATGCGTTATGGATTATCTGATGCTCCCCCTCGAACTCAGAGAGAAATCGCATTAGTTTTAGGGATTTCTAGATCCTATGTTTCTAGAATTGAAAAGAGAGCATTAAAAAGGCTTAATAGAGAATTAACTAACGCTAATAAAATTTAATAAGAACATAGCCCAGTAACAATCACAGTTACTGGGCATGCTTTCTTCATCCTTTATTATCTTTTACCTTTTTTTGACCATATTTTTAAACCTACAAGCAATCCAGCGCCAATTGTGGATGCAATTCCTGTATATATTGCTACTTTACCTGTGGTTGTTTTATTTTTCGGTGTTTTAACTGTCTTCTGATAATCTTCCATCAAATTTTCATACTGTTTCTTATTGATATTTCCTACACCTATACCCATAACACTACACTTCATGCCTGCAAAATAATTAATTTTTTCTGATATGTAGCAGTTAAATGTATGTATTTTTTGAGGTGTTGAACTTCCATCATTCCATAATTCAACTCCAAATAATTCTTCATATATAAATTGATGTTGAAAAGCTACTAAAGAATAATTACCCCGTTTTGAGTAATGCACATTAACATATCCATCTTTTGCAATTAGATTGTCAATATGTCCTTTGTATAAAACTAAAATGTTCTTAGATGAATCTTCATTCTTGATCTTATCAAATAATTCTCTGCCTTCAAATGAATAAAATAATTCAACAGCGGTTATATTATTCTTTACTAAGGCTAGTTTGAATGTATCTATATATGAATCAATGTACCGTATATCCTCAGGAAGTTTGTTTTTATAATCATTTATTACCTTGTGAGTTTTCTTATTAAATATACCATTAATAAATCCCATTTTTATACACCTCTCTTCTTCCATGTAAGTTTTGTCAATCTTATTAGTTTACCATATGTTGCCCTCTTTGTTTGTTTAACATTACATATACTTAAACTTTTTTTTACATAACAATCATCTATACAAGTTAATGTTGGAAAGAGTGATTGATATATACAAGAAATTTCTAAGCCATTGTATAGATATGTAAATTTACGGCAATATTTTATATGAATTATGATAAATGTAGCGGATATCGTGCATATCCGCTACCAGTAAAACCCACAACTAATTAATTAGTTGTGGGTTTCTTACGTTTAAATTGCTACCGGTTATACTGTTGACCCCAAATTGGAAATTCTCTAGGACTCCGACCTGATAGAACTATGAAATATTAGTATCATTTTTTAAGTTTTTCATCGCATTCCATGCTATCTACATTACAATCTATATAATTTTTAAGATTTTGAACCAACTGCTCCTCTAATTTGTTGATATCGATATTAAATTATACGCTCTTATTTAAATTTTTCATAATCCAAATTATTTTCCACATTATTTATTTTAAATATTCACCAAGTGATTCCTTCCAATTCCTAGTTATATCCCCAGTGGTTAATTCTAGCATATAATTCCTAAGAACTGAATATTCAGGTCTTTTTGCTGGTCTTGGAAATTCATTGGTTTGGCAACGACAAACTTCTGTAGTAATGCCTTTAATTCTAAATATTTCTTTAGTGAATTCATACCATGAGCACTCTCCCTTGCAAGTACAATGAAAAAGTCCATAATTCTTATCTTCTATGAGTTTTATTATAACTCTACTTAAATCAACTGTACTTGTAGGTGTCCCCTTTTGGTCATTAACTACTTTTAATATTTTATTAGTTTTACTTAAATTTATCATATTTTTTACAAAATTATCTCCATCCCCGTAAAGCCATGCAGTTCTGACTATGTAATGTTTAGGATTAAGGTTTTTAACTAATATTTCTCCCTCGAGCTTTGTTTTTCCATAAATGGATTGTGGATTTACTTCGTCAAACTCTGTCAATGATTTATTAACATTACCATCAAAAACATAGTCGGTTGATACTTGAATAATTTCAGCTCCAATTTGATTTGCAGCTGATGCTAAGTTTTTAGGCCCTATGGTATTTATCTTATATGCCATATCTATTTCTGTCTCACACCTCTCGACATCTGTTAGTGCAGCACAGTTGATAATTATATCTGGTTTGTTCAAACTTACAAAACTATTTACTCTACTTACATTTGTTATATCTAACTCTGATATATCCGTAAGTATTAAATTAATTCCTTTTTTATTGTGATATTGCTTAGCTAATTCTCTACCTAGCTGACCATTAGCTCCTGTAATTAATATATTCATAATTAATCCCCCCTCACTACTACTCATATTGTTCCGAAGTATAAAAATAATTCAAGCTGTAATACAAATCTTTACCCTAAAAAACTCCTATAGAAAATTTTATGCTTATATGGTTATGTTACTTTCACTTTTAATTTTTTCATATATGGCTAACCCCACATTATATTTATTTTATATAATAAGATTATGTCCCAATATATGAAAATATATCTTTTAACTATAGATAGATTAAAAATAGTTGTTAGATGTTATAAACTTATTGAATACTTTTAATAAAGAGTCAAATTAAAAGCAACTGTTTCGTTTGATTATATATTTATCTATTAATTATCATATTTATTGCTAAATATAAAATTGGTATTAATAAAATAACATTTATTAAATCAAAAATATTATCTGCTTTTTTATTTTCATATTCTGTTTTTTTGAAAAATTTTCGTTTTAATACCAAATATGTAGGTATTAAGAATATAGGAATTAAAGCCCCAACATTACTATTTAGGAATTGTAGCCATGTAGCTACCAAAAGTAATATTAAAAATAATATTGTAATAGCTTTCTCAATGTTATATGATTTTTTAATAATTAATCACCTTAAAAAATTAGTAGTAACTACTAACGGTAACATAACCCATCGACCACCCATAAATCAAATCGTTAGTT
>JANZQE010000294.1:0-18840 GCA_038040705.1 Clostridium sp.
ATAGAGTAGTCGTTTTGTTTTTATAATAAACAATCTGAGTCAAAGAAGCCTAATAAATATGTTAACAATCCACAAGAAAATTTTAGTTCTTTTTAAAACATTTTAAGGCCGTTATATTATAATATTGTCTTTGGGCCACTCACACTTATTGTAGCAACTAAATTTTCTTTATGATAAATTGGAGCTGAAACACAAAATAATCCGTACTCATATTCTTCGTTATCATATGCTAGTCCATTATTTTTTATAGATATTACTTCTTTTTCGAAACTAACATAATCAATAATAGAATACATAGTTCTTTTGTAACAATCGGTACCTTTAAAATACTCGATAAGTTCCTCTTTGGATTTAGTACTTAAAAATATTTTTCCTGACGAAGAACAATTTAAAGGACTAATTGGAATGAGCTTTGAAACCAATCTAAAATTATCAGTTGAGGATTTATAAACATTTAAAGAATTTCCATGATATTCGATGTTTAAATTTGTGCTCTCTCCGATTCTATTTGATAGTGCATTAATAATTGGACTAGCAACCTCAACTAACGATAAATCAGCTGAAACCTTAGCACCATATTTAATCAAGGTCTTTCCTAGTTTGTACTTGTCAGTATTATAGTGCTTCTCTATGATATTCCATTTTTCTAATGTTACAAGAATTCTAAATACGGTTGCTTTTGGTAATTTTAAATCAGTAGAGATTTTACTTACACCTGTAGGTTCACTAGAATTATATATATAGTCCAAAAGTTCGCCGGTACGATCAATCATAGTATTAATATTGTCCATAAAACCACTCCTTACTTACTTTAAAGTATACTATAAAAAGAACAATTTTACTTCTATTATTATGAATAGCATTTATTATTTGGGAAAAACAATAAATGAAACGATGTTTCAAATATAGAGGGGGAGAGATTTATGCTTGTTAAAAGTACAATTAAACCAGTTTTTTCTAAGAAGCAAATATTAAAATTTGCAATTCCTTCAATTATTGGGTTACTGCTATTTGTTATTCCATTTCCATGGGGAGGGGGGGCACTAACTATTGGTGTAGGCTATTTTGCTTCACAATTTAGTGCCGCCTATGGCGGATTATTGCCAGCATTTATGGTATATGTTGTAATCGCAAGTGCTATCATTACTTTACTTTCAACGGTATTTAAACCTAAATTTATTTCCAGTAATAAATTTTTTAAGGATTTGTTTATTGTTAGCCCACTCACACTTATTATTAGAATTGTAGCAGCGGTGCTTGCATATGCAGTTTTATATTCTGTAACTGCAATTGGTTTTGATAAAATATCTAATCCCAATACGGGCGGAGTTGTCGTTAATGACCTATTTCCAGTGTTAGCTACTTGGTTTTTCTTCTCAGGATTTTTTTTGCCATTGTTAATGGAATTTGGATCAATGGATTACTTTGGAACATTAATTCGCAGGTTCATGAAACCATTATTTAAAACTCCTGGTCGCTCTGCAATAGATGCTATTGCATCATGGATTGGTTCAGGTCCAGTTGGTGTTGTTATTACAGACAAGCAATATAGAGCAGGTTATTATACATCTAAAGAAGCTTCAATTATTTCTGTTTGTTTCTCATTAGTATCACTACCATTCGCTGTGTTTATTGCGAGTTTTTTAAATTTAACAGTAAGTTTTGTAATTTTCTATGGCGCTATATGTATTGCATCTTTTGTAGCGGCTTTGATTTTACCGAGAATTTATCCTTTAAATAAGAAATCTGATGCGTATTGTGAAGGCGTAGATATAAACATTAATGAGGAAGTTCCATCAGGGAGAGGTTTACATGAATGGGCTATTGAACGTGGTATTAGTAGAGCTGAACTAGCGCCTAGCTTCATCGGGCTTATTATATCAGGACTTAAAACAGTGGCTGACGTATATTTTAGTTTAATGCCAATAGTTATGTTGCTTGGGACAGTTTCACTGGTAATCGCAGAATATACTCCAATATTTAGTACCATTGCTATACCATTAATCCCGCTATTTGAACTTATGAAAGTACCAGATGCATCTATAGCTGCATCCGCTACAATAGTAGGATTTGTAGATATGTTTTTGCCAGCTATTTTTGTTAAAGGATCTGAATTCGAAATAACTAGATTTATTGTTGGTGCACTTTCTTTTACTCAATTAATTTATTTAACAGAAACTGGGGCTATAATTCTACGGTCTAAAATCCCAGTTAACTTTAAAGATTTATTAATAATATTTGCAGAAAGAACTTTAGTTTCTCTACCGATTATAATTGTTATAGCACATCTAATTTATTAAGGAGACGATTAAAATGCAGAATAAATTTATTTCAAAAAGATATTGGAAAAGCAAATCAACTCCTATGGGTTTAGTAAATGATTTGGCAAAAAAGTATGAGAATGTTATTAATTTAAGTTTAGGAGACCCTGATCAAACAACTGATGAAGGTATAATTAATTTTGCTTTTCAAGAAGCATTAAAAGGGCATACTAAATACACGGATTTTAGAGGCGATCCTGAGCTTCGAGATGAAATAAGAAAATATTATGAGAAAGTGCATAATGCAGATTTATCAGATGAGGAAATTATGATTTCAACAAGTGCTTGTTTAGGTATGTATCTTGTTCTTGAATCAATATTAGATCCTGACGATGAAGTGATAATACATGCTCCGTACTTTACCCCTTATCCCCAACAAATAGAACTTGCTAGAGGTATTCCAGTAGAGCTAGAAACCCTTGAGGAAGAAGAATACCAGATTAATATAGAGAAATTAGAGCAGGTTATTACGGAAAGAACAAAAGCTATAGTTGTAAATTCACCCAATAATCCAACAGGTGCTGTGTTTAGTCTAGATACATTAAACAAAATCGCAGATATGGCAATTAAATATGATTTATTGATTATTGCTGATGAAATATATGGTGCATATACATTTAAAGATGATTTTATATCTATGATAACATTACCTAAAATTCGCGATAGATTGATTATTATAAATAGTTTTTCTAAAGATTATACAATGACTGGCTGGCGTATTGGAAATATTATTGCTCCTAAGGCGATTATTTCAACCTGTCAGTTAGTTAATGAAAATGTTGTGTTTACGGCACCTTCAATTTCACAAAGGGGCGCGATATATGCACTTCGTAATAGAGAGACCATACAGCCACCTGCAATTGAACTTTATAAAGAGAGAGTAAGATATGCAACGAAGAGGATAAATGATATACCGTGGATGAGTGTTCCAGAACCTAAAGGCACGTTCTATCTATTTATAAATATTAAAAAGACAGGACTTTCATCTGCTAAAGTAAGTGAGATTTTATTAGATAAAGCACAAGTACTTACTATTCCAGGGAATGCATTTGGTGCTTGTGGGGAAGGGTATGTGAGAATTGCATGTACTGTAGATATAAAAGAATTAGAAAAAGCTTTTGATAGAGTTGAAACGATAAATTTAATTTAGTAAAAGATACCCGCAAGAACTGTCATCATAATTGATATTCTTGCGATTATTTTTTTGTATGGAATTTGTCCTCACAGGTTCAATTAGTCAAGGATATATGATAAAAAGAAAGGTATTTTGTGATATTTGTAGAAATAGATATATTAATATTATTATGTTTATAGATCTAAGTGAGGTGGAATAAAATATGATATCAAACTCTATTGAGAAAAAAATGACATTACACGAATTTAAAGTTTTAAATAAACAGATATTATGGGAAAAAGGGCGGATATTCATTAGACAGGATAAAGGTAATGATTTTCGAAAAAATCCTTATTTTAGTTTTAATATAGAGATATTCAACTGCATTTTTAATTCAGATGGACTTAAATTTCAAATTCAAGGCGGTTGCCCAGGTGTTTATATAGATATAGTATTCGATGCATTGAAAGCCGTTAAGTTACCAAGTTTAAGAGCACCTGAATTTAATTTTAAATTCATATTTAATGCAAACCCAGATTCTTTTTCATATACAATACACTTTGATGGTATGTGTATTATATATAATATCGAACCAGATAAATTTGAAAAGATTTTAAATAATTTAAAAGCTAGCATTATTGAAGAAAGACAAAGGGTATATTAATATGAGTTATAAACTAGTAGTTACTGATATGGATGGTACCTTTTTGAATAGTAAAGATGAAATTTCTGTTGAGAATTTAAAAATTGTTAAGGAGTTAAATGAAAGAGGAATTTTATTTTCTATAGCTACTGGAAGATTGGATACAATGATTAAACCGTATCTGAAACAAATAGGAAATAATAACCCAGTTATCTCTTGTAACGGTGCTTTAGTTAGAAATGTTATTAAAGGTGAGTTCTATCATGCACAGATTATAAATAGTGAAGAATTCACAAAAGTTGTGGATATATGTAAATCAAATAATCTTACTTTTGCTGTGTATTGTGAGTATACAGTTTTTAGTGAAAGTATAGAAGGAAGAATAAAATATTTTCAAAAGCGTAATGAGAGTCTTTGTGAAGAAGATGAGGTTGCTATAAAAATTGTTGAAAATATCTATACAGACATAGATGAGAAAATATTTAAAATTTTAGTAAGCAATGATAATCCTGAAATTCTTGAACGAGTTAAAGGTGAAATAAATAAAATACCTGGCATAGAAGCTGTTAAATCATCTACAAATTTGCTGGATATCATGACAGAGGGAGTCACTAAAGGCAATGCTTTAAAGGATCTAGCAGAGATACTAAAAATAAAAAGAGAAGAGATTATTGCAATAGGGGATAATCATAATGATATTAGCATGCTTGAATATGCAGGTTATGCTATTGCAGTAGGAAATGCAGAGCAGGGAGTAAAAGATATAGCAGATCTAGTAACCGTTACAAACGATGAAGATGGTGTTGCCAAAGCGCTGAGATATGTACTTAAAATATTATAAAAATGAGAATACATAATTGAAATTTAGGTCATTATAATACTTACAGAGATTTTTTTACAAATATATATGTGAGAGGTAGTGATTTAAATGGGTTTTTTAAGTTGGATAGGTGCAATAGTATTATTTTTCTGGTTGATAGGACTTGTATTTAGCATTGGTGGAATTATGATCCATTGGCTACTTGTATTGGCTGCAACAACGTTCATCGTTGATATGATTTTAGGAAAAGTGAAGGCCTAGAAAACTATTAGTAAATCAATATTAAATAAGAAAAGACCCGAAGGTCTTTTTTTATTTAATACAACTATTTCTTTTAATAAATTGACCATATCCTTTATCACCTATAAAATTATTATCTCTGACTATAACTTTGCCTCTCACCATAGTAAGCACAGGGTAGCCCTTTAATTTCATATTTTCATAAGATGTGTAATCAACGTTTTCATGTAGCATACTCTTAGTTAATGTAACTTCTTTTTTTGGATCAATTAAAACTATATCTGCATCTAATCCTACAGCAATTGTACCTTTTTTAGGATACATCCCAAATATTTTAGCTGGCGATGTACTGGTTACATCGACAAATTTATTTATGTCAATTCTGTTTTTCATAACACCTTCTGAAAACATAAGTGACATTCTAGTTTCTATTCCAGGTCCTCCACTTGGACATTTAGAGAAATCATCCTTACCTAATTGTTTCTCTTTATTAAAAGAAAAAGGACAATGGTCAGTTGCTACTACTTGAATATTTCCATCCCTTAACCCTTTCCAAAGTTCCTTTTGATTATGCTTTTTCCTAAGAGGAGGACTCATTATATATTTTAAACCTTGATTATTAGGCTCGTTATATCTTTCTTCATCTAATAATAAATACTGAGGGCATGTTTCGGCATAAACCTTTTGTCCTTTACTTTGGGCAGTTTTTATATAGTCCAAACCAAGCTTATTAGATAAATGAACAATATATAATGGAGCATTATCTGCAAGCGATGCTAAATTTATCATGCGGCTAATAGCTTCAGCCTCACATTCTTCTGGTCTGCTTAGAGCGTGATATATAGGCGCCTTTTTACCCTCTTTTATAAACATTTCTCTAAAATAATTTACAGCGTCATTATTTTCTGCATGTACTGTGGTAATGCCACCTAATTCCTTTAATCTAATTAAAACTTTTAGAGCCTCGCCATCACTTACTTTATGTCCATAGGTTAGATAAACTTTAAAACTAGGGATACCTTCCGTATTTACGATTTCTTTCATCTCGTAAATTATGTTATCATCTACATGCTGGACAACTCCATGAAAGCTATAATCTATTACTGCATTGTCTTTTGCATATTCATGATAAGTTTTAACTTGATGATGTAAATTGCATCCTGTTGGTCCACATCCCATATGATCTATGATGCTTGTAGTACCACCGCAGGCTGCTGCAACTGTGCCAGTGTAAAAATCATCGTTTGCCACGGCAAAACCTAAATCTAAATTCAAATGTGTATGAACGTCTATTCCACCAGGGATAACATATTTACCTTCTGCATCTATAATCTCATCACATTTTTTAATTATATTAATTCCAATTTCTTTTATTATGCCGTCTTCTACATATATATCACCTTTATAAATATCACTAGCTGTTACAATAATTCCATTTTTAATAATACTTGTCATATACTTCGCCTCCATAGTTGTTTTGAGATATTATTATCTTTGGTAATATTTCAGAAGGTCGCTTTTTCAGCAATCTTCTTTTGAATATCTTCAACGTTTGATCTATTAAGATTATAGCGTGAGATGCTTAGAAGTGCAGCTATAAAGCTTAAAGCTGAGCCTATACTTAGCATTAAGCCAAGAATAATTACGGTGCTTTCAGCTTGCATTGGAAGGTCTGCATCGAATTTAACTAAATCTAATATAAAACCTATAAGTAAGAGGGTTATGGATTGTGAGAGTTTATAAAACAATGTTAGACAACCGTAATAGCTTCCCTCAGACCTTTTCCCAGTATTAAGTTCATCTAAATCAATGACATCTGCAAGCATTGAAAAAGGCAGAGTGAAAAGTACTCCTGTGCCAAAACCTATAAGTATTGCAAAGGGAATGAAGTAAAATGCATTACCCATCACTTGTTCCTTCATAAGCACTAGTGCAAGGAAGAATAAGCTACCTATAATACAAAATACAATGCCCAAAATCATTGAAGGCTTCTTGTCTATTTTTTTAGATACTAGAAGCCATATAGGCTGCGATAGTATGGAAACTAGAAGCTGTATTCCAATGATAAGGCCAATTTGGTTGCTACTTAGAGAAAATGTATAGGTAAATACATGTAACCCTGTATTTGCAACCAGTGCAGAAGCTATATTTGTAAACATATGTGCAAAGGCCACATATCTAAAGATTTTGTTATGAAATATTTCTTTAAAGGCTGACAATGGAGTATTTATATTTGAGTCACTTATTCCTTTCTCCGCATACCCACTTAGAATAGGAATATATTTTCTTGTAGAGTAAAAACAAACAAGGGCAAAAATAACAATTAAAATTGATGAAAAAAGCCCCATAGAACTATAGGCCCCAGGGTTTAGTTGCCCAGACGGGAACTCCCTTGTAGAACGAAAAAAAACAAACATTCCAAACACTGATACAAAAGCTAGACCAAGAAGAAAGAAAATAGTTTTAATTCCTTGAATGCTAGTTCTTTCATTGTAATCATTAGATAATTCAGCACCAAGAGCAGTATAGGGAGTCACATAGATTGTGCTGAAGGTTTTGATCACTATAATTAGAACGAATATAATTGTAAACTTTAAGTTATTTGATAGCCCTTGGCTCATATTCCATAATAGGTAATTAGATATTCCGAGGCCAATACCTCCTATAAGTATGTACTGATGTCGCCTTCCGAAAATTTTAGATTTAGTCTTGTCCGAAAAATATCCCATTAAAGGGTCAGTGATGGCATCCCAAATTATACTTAGGCTCAAAGCTAAACCAACAAAGCTACCAGGCATATCAAGAATAACAGTACAGTAAAAAACTAAATAGGTACCTATTACTTGAGTAGCAATACCTGTGCTGAAGTTTCCAGATCCATAACCTATTTTATCTAAAAAAGGAATTTTTCTTTGGTTGCTACTTTGAAGTTTATTCAAGATAAGACTCCTTCGCCTATATTATTGTTTAAACACTTGAATCCGATATTTCTACCATTATGTAGTAATTATAACTGATTCGAATACTAATTAGCAACAGATAATTGGAAATATTCTATCATTAAAAGGGTACTAAAAAACTATTTTACATATATTTAAACTAATGGTATAATTTTAAATGTATAAGATATGACAAGGACAAGCATAAAAGAAGAAAATACTTAGTTGAAGGAAAGATATGAAATGAAAATCTTTAAAAATTTAGTCGAATTTCTATATAAATATGCCATTTTCATCTTGATAGTTTTGATCTCCGTTTCAAGCCTCTCTCTGTTTTGGCTTCGTAAAGAGGAAATAACTCAACCACTATTTAAGCCAAAACATCATTTTTACTTTATTGCTCAAAATTCTGTAGATCCATTTTGGATTGAAGTAATAGACGGAGCCCAGCAAGCGGCTACGGATAATAATGTCGCAGTAGAGTTTTTTGCACCTCGTTTTAATGATCCTAATGAGGAGTTAAAATATATTGATATTGCAACTTTATCAAAAGTGGATGGTATTATTACCCACGTTTCTAGTGCGATAGATTTTACATCTGCCATTGATAATGCTTATAATAATAAAATACCTGTTATAACTTTTGAAAACGATGCAAGCAAAAGTAAACGACAGTCATTTGTAGGTATAAACAGTTTTATTATTGGAAGTGAAGCAGCAAAAATGTTAATAGAAGCAACAGATGGCAAAGCCAATATTGCTATTATCTCAAGTGAGGACGTAAGCCAAGACTCGGTAGAGCAGAATTTGAAGATGAGTGGGTTTATAAGCACGTTAAAGGATTACCCTGATATAAAAATAATTAAAACCTATAGCTCTAAAATGGGGGTTTTAAGTGCGGAGGAAATTACTCAAAAAATAATTAACTCTGAGAGTGAGATAAACGCTATATTTACAGTGAGCTCAGCAGATACCTTGGGAGTTGCTCAATTTATAGTCGATAGAAATAAGGTAGGAGATATTATCCTTATAGGATACGGTAGCTCAGAGCGGATACTTAGATATATTGATAAGGGTATCATCTATGGAACTGTCGCAAGTGATGCCTATAAAATGGGATATGATGGACTTAAGGCTATGGTAGATATAAAAGACGGCAAACCCATTCCGGCATTTATGGACACAGAAATAGAAATAATTACAAAGAAAAATTTGGAGGAATACAAGCCAATATCACAGAAAGAAGAAACAAATGACAAGTACTTAAATTAGGTGGTTAAAATATGAAACATC
Organism: Clostridium sp.; assembly: GCA_038040705.1. Taxonomy (GTDB): domain Bacteria; phylum Bacillota; class Clostridia; order Clostridiales; family Clostridiaceae; genus Clostridium_AD. The sequence goes on from JANZQE010000294.1 coordinate 9,371, forward strand.
ATATATTTAATTTTTTTGGCATTAGAAAAAAACTCATTAAGTATTTTCTCATAACTATAGCAATACTAGGTGTTACTAGTATCTTTTCCTATAATAATGCCAGGGTAATATTAAAAAACACAAATAATATAATTATTGATTACATATATTTAAATGACTTAAAAAATGATGTGGACCTTATGATGACTGAGCTTGAAAAATACCTGACAACTACATCCTCTGAAAATTTACTTAGTTATTATAATTATTACAATAAGCTTAAAGCTATAAGAAATCAGATACCTGTTACTAAAAAGTATGATGATGAGCATTTGTTCCTTAAGGATATTGGAAATATGCTGGATGAGTTAATGATAGAGAGTGATAATGCTGTACAAGCAAAGCGTGGTAGAGTAAGTAGCAAATATATTACTCATTTTCTAAGGGCGGGTGAAATTAGCGGTTACATTAAGCTGTATAATACTAAACTTTTAGATATTAAATTAAAGAGTGGATCAGAAAAGTACGAAACAATAAATAAGAGCATGAAAATTATGAGCTATGTTAATATAGTTGTAATTATAGTTGCCATAATTGTAAATATCATCATAGCGGTGTATTCTACCTACAGTTTGACAAAACCAATAGAACAGTTGTCACATTCAGCAGAAAAAATAGCAGAAGGGAATTTTGATATCGAGCTAACACAAACACACACTGGGGATGAAACTGATATTCTTGCCAGTGCATTTATAAAAATGGTAAAAAACATAAGAAGCTATATCGATGAATTAAGAGAGCATGCTGAGGTTGAAAAAAAACTTAAGGAGCAGGAATATCAAAATTTAAAAATGAAAACGCTGCTAAAGGAAGCAGAACTTAAGTTTTTGCAATCTCAGATTAATCCACATTTTCTATTCAATACATTAAACGCAGCATCTCAGCTAGCTTTAATAGAGGGGGCAGAAAAATCATCCTTATTTATGGAGAATATTGCACACCTATTTAGATATAATTTAAAAAATATTGAAGACCTTGTTCCACTCGGTGATGAACTAGAATATGTAAAAAATTATATGCAGGTATTGAAGATACGTTTTGGAAGCAGAATTACTTTCTACTGTGATATAGATGAGGAAGCATTAGATATAAGGATACCACGGATAATTATACAACCAATTGTAGAAAACGCTTATATCCATGGTCTGCAGGACTTAGAAAGAAATGGTGAAATACATTTAAATATTAAATCTTCTGAAAACAATATTTTAATTGAGGTAATAGACAACGGCAAAGGTATGGATTCAAATTGTATAAATAATATCATAGGTTCGTATAAGGATGATGTGGACTCCCAAAAACGATTTACAGGCATAGGTATAAACAATGTACTACAAAGGCTTCAAATTCTATATAATATTACAGATAATCAGAAATTAATAGGTATAGAGAGTAAACTTTTGTACGGTACAAAAGTAACATTAACAATCCCACGATTGTATAATCCTTAGAAAGGTGTGGTGAATATGCTAAAACTTTTAATTGCCGACGATGAGTATCTTGTATTAGATTCAATTAAGATGATTGTTTCTAAAAATGTAAAAGATGTTGTGGTTGTCGCGACTGTAAGCACAGGTAGGGAAGCTATTGAAACTTCGATAAGCCTGAAACCAGATATTGTTTTTATGGACATTCACATGCCAGGGATTGATGGTGTTGAGGCTATAAAACAGATCAAAAAAGTTAATAATGATACTATGTTTGTTATAATTACTGCTTATGAATACTTTGATTATGCAAAGGAGGCATTAAATCTGGGTGTTTTTGAATATCTGCTAAAGCCTATTAATAAAAATAAATTAATAGAAACCATTAATAATATAAAAATGAACATTGAAATGAAAAGAAGTAATTTGATTAGAGAGATTGAGCTAAAAGAAAAAATGAATAGGATTATACCATCACTAGAGGCGCAATTTATTTCTAATAAATTATTCAATGTTGGAATGTTTATGGATATGGAATTTTATGAGAATATATTTTCCATGAATCTTACGAAAGGTTATGCTATGGCAGTTCTATTAGAGTGTTTTGATTCTAAAGGAAAAGAAAATAGTTTAAAGCTAAACTTTGAGAAACAAAGTTTCTATGATGTTTTCAATATGAAATTAAAATCTATGTGTACATGCCTTATAGGAAAGCCTATGATTGATAGAATAATAGTATTCGTTCCCTCAAATGGTGAAGAGGAAAGTACTGTAGCAAGAGAAAAATCCGTTAAGATTGCAGAAAAAGTAATAGAAAAAATAAAAGGATTGTCAGATTTAAAATATCAGATAGGGATAGGAAGAATATATACGGCGGAAAGCTTCGGCAAATCTTGTAATGAGGCGTATATAGCGGCAACTGCATCTCAAAAGGGAGTCGCAACCCACTACTCAGATGTTATTCCATCAAACAACAAATTTGATACATATCCATTTCACAAGGAGAATGCTTTTTCAAATAGTATGCTAACTGCGAGTATTAAAGAGGCTAAGGAAATTTTCCTTGAGATATATATTTGGTTAATCAGTGTTTATGGGGAGGATATTGATAGAATAAAATCTAAAATTATGGAGTTATTATTTATAATAGATAAGAATTTGCCCTATAAGCTAAATAAACTAGAAGAACTTAAGCAGGCTTTAATTTTAAGTGTTTTTAAAATTAGTAATAAAGATGAACTGAGAACTCAATTTATAATATATTTGTCAGACATTGAAAAGGAAGTGAAAAACCAACGGAAAGGTGATGTTTATGGAAGCATTCCAATGGTCCTAGAATACCTAAATAAAAACTATCATCACGATATTTCTCTAAATGATGTGGCAAAGAGTGTGAACCTTAGCTATAACTATTTAAGCAAAGTCTTTAAGGATGAGATAGGGAAAAGCTTTATAGATTACCTTACAGAGCTTAGGATTGAGAAATCTATGAAACTTTTGGCTAATCAAAATATAAGTATTAAGGAAATATGTTTAAAAAATGGCTATAATGATCCTAATTATTACTCTAAAGCTTTCAAAAAAATCACAGGAATGACTCCCACGGAATACAGAATATTTATAAATGGGGGAAGTGTTTATATTGATTAAAAATAATAAATTGAAAATAACTATAATTACAATACTTACAATTATATTAAGTATATTGATATTTAATGTTATAAGAGATTTGATAAACCCTAGACCACTAGGAAGCAACAATGGCAAGCAAGAAGCAGGTGCGACACAAAAAATAAAAATTGGATTTTCACTTGGAACGTTGAAAGAGGAAAGGTGGATTAAGGATAGAGATATTTTAATGGCGAAGGCACGTGATATGGGTGCGGAAATTATTGTTCAAAATGCAAATAACGATGACCATGACCAGTTGAAGCAAGTTAAATATTTTTTGGAGCAGGAAATTGACGTGCTTATTATTGTGCCAAATGATTATTATAAATCAGCTGAGGCAGTTAATCTAGCAAAACGAGAGGGAGTACCAGTTATTTCATATGATAGACTTGTGCTAAACGCAAATGTGGACCTTTATGTAAGCTTTGATAACGTGAAGGTTGGCGAGCTCATGGCTAGTGCACTACTTGAAAAAGTGCAATTTGGTAATCTGCTTATAATAAACGGTGCAAAAAATGATAACAATACAACGATGATTAAAGAGGGTTATGACAAAATATTAAAACCGTACTTAGATGACGGTAAAATAAATATCGTAGGGGAAGAATGGGCCGCTAATTGGCTAAAGGAATATGCTTTTAGCGTTGTAGATAGAGTGGTGCAAAAGGATACAAAAATAGATGCTATTATAGCTGGAAATGACAGTCTGGCAGAAGGTGCTATTGAGGCATTGTCGGAGCATAGACTTACAGATAAGGTGATTGTAATTGGGCAGGATGCAGACCTTAGTGCCTGTCAGAGAATAATAGATGGTACGCAATTTGCAACAATATATAAACCAATAGAAAGACTTTCAGAAGAAGCGGTAGAAATGGCAATAAAGCTTGTAGAAAAAGAACCTCTTAACACTAATGAAACTATATATAACGGAAAATATAATATACCTTATTATGTAATAGATCCAACCGCCGTTAAGAAAGATAATATTGATAGTACAATAATTAGAGATGGATTTCATATGAAGGATGATATTTATAGAAAATAAACTATTAATACAGTCAGTATATTGGGTAACCAATCTGGCTGTATTATTTTATCGTAAAATTTTACTACTGTGTGAATTTTTTTAAAACAATAGTAAAATTTTACTCGAATACGGTAAACGTATACAGAGACAAGTGCTTGAATTAATGCAATAATTTACATAAGGACAATTAAGGTCTAAACATAACTTTTGTACAAAATTAAGGAGGGGACAAAATGAAAAAATCTATTTCAATGATACTTATGGGGTTAATGGTTTTCTCAACGGTTGCATTTGTAGGATGTGGCGAAAAAACAACGGTAGATATTGGTATTGTGTTACCAACAAAGGATGAACCAAGATGGGTTCAAGATGAGGCTAGATTTAAAGAAGCCCTTGATGGTACTGACTACTCAGTAGATATTCTTTTCAGTCAAGGAACTTCGGCAAAGGAAAAGGAAAATGTTGATTCTTTAATAGCTAAGGGAATAAAAGTACTTATAATCTGCCCTCAAGACGGTGCAGCAGCAGCTGGAGCAGTTGAAGCAGCTAAAAAAGAAGGAATTAAGGTGATTTCTTATGACAGATTAATCACAGATACAGATGCAGTTGATTACTATGTAACATTTGACAGTATTGCAGTTGGTAAAGCACAAGGTCAGTTTTTAGTTGACAAAGCATCAGGAAAAGATAATCCATTGTACTTATATGCAGGAGCTGCTTCAGACAATAACGCTTTCTTATTCTTTGAAGGTGCTTGGGAAGTGCTTCAGCCAAAAATAGCAGACGGAACTTTTGTAATAAAGAATTCTAGTGAAGCTATTTCTGTAAAAGATAAAGCTACACTTACACGTGATGAAATGAGTAAGGTAATTGGGCAGGTTACTACAAACTGGGACTTCAATGAAGCTAAGAATAAATCTGAAGCTCATTTAACATCTGCAGCAGATGCGGATAAAGGCGATGTATTTATATTAGCTCCAAATGATGGAACAGCTCGTGCAATCGCTGATGCTTTCAAAGCAGACAGTAAAGTAACAAGCTATCAAATAACTGGCCAGGATGCTGAAAAAGCTTCTGTACAGTATATAATCGATGAAAAACAGTCCATGACAGTATTCAAAGATGTTCGTACTTTAGTTAAGGATTCAATAGGAATGGCTGTGGAAGTATTGACTGATAAAACTCCAGAAACAACAGGATCATACAATAATGGTAAAATTGATGTTAAAGCTAAGCAGACTGAAGTAATAGTTATTGATAAGGATAATGTAAAAGCTGCTTTAGTAGATTCAGGATACTATCCAGAATCAGATTTTACAAATTTAAAGTAAGTATTATAAACTGCAGATAAGTAAATAGTGATAGGTAGCTATCACTATTTATTTATATAAATTGGCTTTTAGTGAATGTCATAATGAGGAGCGAATATTGCTATGAATGATTATATATTAGAGATGAAGGATATTACAAAGATATTCCCAGGGGTTAAGGCTTTGGATGAGGTTAGTTTTAGGGTGAAAAGAGGAGAAATTCACTGTCTTATTGGAGAAAATGGTTCTGGGAAATCAACGCTAATGAAGGTGTTAAGCGGACTTTATCCACATGGCCAATATAGTGGAGATATAATACTTAATGATACAGTGCAAAAATTTTCTTGTATTAGTGATAGTGAAAAAGTTGGAATTGCAACAATATATCAGGAGCTTGCTCTTATACCTGAAATGACTGTTTATGAGAATATATATTTGGGTCATGAAATAAGAAAAGGCTTTAATATCCATTGGAATGAGACAGTTGTTCAAGCAGGCAATATGCTTAAGAGAGTAAAGCTTGATATAAATCCATCAATTAAAGTAAAAGATTTGGGTGTTGGTAAGCAACAGTTGGTAGAAATAGCTAAGGCACTAAGCAAATCTGTAAGTCTCTTAATATTGGACGAACCTACAGCTGCACTAAATGAAAATGATAGCGAAAATTTGATGACTTTAATAAAGGAACTTAAAGAGCAGGGAGTAACATGCATTTTAATTTCACATAAATTAAAAGAAGTCATAAATATAGCAGACACTATTACAGTGCTTAGGGATGGAAAAAGCGTTTGTTCACTTGATACTAGCGTCGAAAAAGCTTCAGAATATACAATAATTAAACATATGGTTGGCCGTGAAATAGAGGACATTTTTCCAAAGAGGATGAAGGATATAAACGAAGAGGAGAAAGTTATAGAGGTAGTAGACTGGTGTGCATACGATTCTAAGGTGGAAAGGCAAATTCTCCGAAATGTGAATTTAAATGTTAAAAAAGGTGAAATAGTAGGTATAGCTGGCCTCATGGGAGCAGGGCGTACTGAGTTTGCTCTTAGTATATTTGGAAATTCGAGGGACTATAATATAAATGGTGATTTATATGTAATGGGAAAAAAGATGAATTTTAAAAATCCTAGCCAAGCCATAAAAGAAGGGATTGCCTATGTTACTGAGGACAGAAAAGGTAATGGGTTAATACTTATGGATGATATAAGATCAAATATAACCTTAGCAAATTTGAAGAAACTTTCTAATAAGAATGGAGTAATAAATAAAAATGAGGAAATAAACGTGGCAAACTACTATAAATCTTCATTGAATATTAGAGCTACTAGTATAGCACAAAAAGTTGGCAATTTAAGCGGAGGCAATCAACAGAAGGTTTCGCTTGGAAAGTGGCTGTTTGTTAAGCCGAACTTATTGATTTTGGATGAGCCTACCAGAGGGATTGACGTAGGAGCAAAATATGAAATATACACTCTAATGAATAAGCTTGTGGAGGAAGGTATGAGCATTATTATGATCTCATCTGAACTCCCTGAGATACTAGGGATGAGTGATAGACTATATGTAATGTCGGATGGGGAAATTGTTGGGGAGATGTCAAAGGAAGAAGCAACTCAAGAAAAAGTAATGCAGCTTGCAGCTAATTAGGAGGTATAGTTATGGAATTTTTAAAAGAAGGTAAGCAATTAATAAAACAAAATATCCGTGAATATGGAATGTATATTGCACTAGTAGTTATAATGATTATATTTACAATTACTACTAATGGCCTATTTATATCGTCTAGAAATATTAGCAATCTTATTAATCAAACAGGTTATATTGCAGTACTAGCAGTAGGTATGACTTTAGTTATTGTAATAAAACATATAGATTTGTCAGTAGGATTCGCATCAGGATTTATGGGAGCAATAGCAGCTATTCTCCTAACAAAGTTTAATGCTCCTTTTATTGTAACTATCATTTTAGTTTTGTTAATAGGTATATTAATTGGGCTCTTTAATGGATTTTTAGTAGCTACAATGGGTATACCTTCTTTCGTGGCAACTCTTGCAGGAATGCTCATATTTAGAGGAGGACTACTTCTATTAACTGAGAGCTCAGGAACAATTGTTATTTCCAATGATACCTTTAATGCTATAGGAAATGGGTTTATACCCGATATAGCGAGTATTCAGGGAATTCATTTATTAACTATACTAATAGGAATTCTTGCAATAATTCTTTACGCCTTAAGCATTTTGAATACAAGGAAGAACAAAATTAAATACAATTTCGACGTAGTATCCATGAAAATATTTATTTTTCAACTCATATTTGTTTCTGCAATTATTTCGTATATAACATGGATTCTTGCAGGGTATAACGGACTTTCATGGACTGTGGTCATTGTTATAGCAGTGGTTGCAATCTACCATTATGTAACAACGCAAACTGTACTAGGTAGGCATATATATGCTGTTGGTGGTAATATTGAGGCAGCAAAACTTAGTGGTATAAATGTAAAGAAGATAACATATATAGTTTTTGCTTCTATGGGCATGTTAATTGGTCTATGTGGAATACTATTTGCATCACGTCTGCAGTCAGCATCAACTACCGCAGGAACATTATTCGAACTAGATGCAATAGCTGCAGCCTATGTTGGAGGCGTTTCAGCTGATGGTGGTATAGGAAAAGTTACTGGATCTATAGTAGGTGCCCTGGTTATGTCATCACTTATAAGTGGAATGAATCTAATGGGTACAGGTATATCTTATCAGTACATTATTAGAGGTGCAGTACTAGTAATTGCAGTAATATTTGATGTTAAGACTCGTAACAAGAGTAAATAATGATATAAAGTAATATCTAGTTGATTCTGGAAATAGCAGGAGAGAACCACTAAAATATATATTTTAATGGTTCTTTTTTTTCGTATATAGAAGATTAATAAAGGTAACGAAATTTCGACAAAAGGGAACATTTTTCTATTTACAGAGCTGTTTTTCTTGTAAATGTATGCTATATAGAATACAATTTTAATATACGGTAAATAGTTGTAGATAATATACTAACAATTGGTTGCAAAGTTTTTAGTGTCCTAGGAGGAATATAAAATATGATGAAGCAAAAACATGACAAAGAGCCAATTTATATTATAGAATCTAAAGAAAGATGTATTGAATTAGGTATGGAGCCTAATGAAATTAGATTACCCATAAACAGCATGTCAGAATTAGAGCTTTCAGAAAAAAAAGAATCCTATAAAGAAGTTTTAGAGGTTGTAAGATTCTTTAGTGAGAAAATAATAAACTCATTAGAAGGTACTCCTATAGTAATAGTTATATCAGACGAAAACGGTTATTTATTAGATACTCTAGGAGACGAAACAATTAAATCAACAATAGCTCAACTAGGAATTAAGACGGGTATTCAATTTAGCGAAGAGGCCATGGGTACAAATGTGGTTAGTTTAACACTAAGACAAAATCATCCGCTTCAGTTAATAGGAAACAATCATTTCCATGAAGTATTACACAGCAGTGCTTGCTATGGAGTACCATTTCATTATACAGATGTTAATAATCTGTTAGGGAGCATATGTATAATGACTGCAGTAATACTCCATAACCCATTCTTCTTACTTACATTAACTACTGTAGTTGATGCAATAGAACGTGAACTATTACTTGGAAAACAAAATCATAAACTTAATGTAATGAACCAAATTATGCTAAGTAAAAATAGAAATGCAATTATAGTTACGGATGCAAGTGGAAAAGTAGTAGATTTTAATCATCTTGCAGAAGAATTATCTGGATATAAAAGGGAAGAGGTTATAGGGCTAACTATTTATGGTTCGCAAGTTATGAGTGACCTTTTTAATGATGTTTTGAATAATCAATTATGTTTTGAAAATGTTGAGGTGAAATACGAAAACAGAAATAATGAAGAATATGTTTGCCTTGTTGATGTGCAACCTATTCATGATGAAAAGTTAAATGTAATAGG
>JANZQE010000295.1:0-4459 GCA_038040705.1 Clostridium sp.
ACTGCTGACTTAACAGTTTTATCTGCAGAACTAGAAAGCTTCTTAGCCGCCTTTATAGCATTGTTTAAGTTCCTACTATTATCAACTAGTAGAGCAACTTGATCTTTTAATTCTTTTAAGAACTCACCGCTGTTTTCAGGAAGGTCATCTATCTCATTTGCAAAGTCTTGAAAGTATGAAATATTAAACTCAAGTTCGTCTTTCTCAAGTTCAGCATTGTTTATCATCTCAGTAAGCTCAGCTTGCATTGATGTTAAATTATTTATAGCTTTAGTAAATAATTTAGTAGCCTTGGAGAAATTAAGTTTAATCTTGTCTCCAGTCTCTTTCATCTTCTGGATGTTTGAAAGATCTTCTCTAACTTTGGCTAGCTTTTCTTTAGACTTACTAATCGTATCATTGGCCTCATCAAGGTTTTCTTTTGACTCCTCACCCAATTGAGCTAATGTCTCTAAGCGAGCTTCTCTATTTTTTTTAAGTGTAAGTTTCTCTTTAGCAAGTTCTTCTGTAGATAAAAATAGTTCTTTAGCTGACTTCTGATTTTCATTTTCTACACTTCCAACCTTAACAATTCTAGCTTGATTAAAATCTTTTTGAGCAACAAAGTGAGTACGGTTAAGCTCTTTTTTTGCCACCTTACCTTTTGGTGTTAGGTATACAAAATATAATTTATCATTTTGATACTCAAGTCTACCTGATCGTTCACCACCAAAGGGTTTACCGAAGTTGTATTTAAAGATTTCGTTTCTATTATTGTAGTAATAGTTGGCTGTTCTGTTAGCTTGTAAAGTAGATACTTTACCTACATTAAGATTTTGAAACTCTTCAGTAGAAATCTCTGACTCTTTACCTGTATCAAGATTCTTTATCTTAAGTTTACCATCTTTGTCTACACCTAGTATACTAAATCTAGATATAGGTACAGTAGAATTTAATGGTTGCTTAGAATAATCTGCACCCTTTCCAGCAAAGTATTCAGTATTTAACTCTATGTCTCTTTGCCCTTGCTTAGTTTTTACACTAACTGTTTCAACAGGTCCGCTAGCATTTGTTGCATCTTCTGGCCTGTACAATATAAATTTATCAGGATTGTCTTTTATATCTTGATATGCTTTTAAAAAAGATTGTCTACTTAGTGAGAGTTCTGCTATATCATCTAATGCTTTACCAAATGTTTCTTTATCCTCATTAAGAATGTCCATCTGTGAGATATTGTTCACAGCCTCATTAAATGCTGCTGGGTCACCTTGTGCAAGTTGATTTAAAACTTCAGAAGTATTGATTCCTGCAGCGGTTAAAGGAGCCATTAGATCTACTATTCTTTTGTCAAGATCTGATACTTTACTAGCTGCATAAATCATTTGATTCATTACATCTGGACCATACTTCAAAAACTTCTTACCATCTTCTATAATAGGATTACCATCCTTGTCTTTTTTTATTTCACTTCCGTAACGTAGATTAAGAGATTGATATAAGGACTTTACATCTTCTGCTGTCTGCTCAAATCTATTAAGTCTTTCTACATAAGCTTCTCTTGTGTCAGACTCAAGAGCTTTACCCTCACTTTGCAATTGTGCAAAACCTTCTTCTGTACTAGCAAGATTTTTATATTCATTAATGTCAGATTTTATTAAATCATATCTACCATATTTTATTCTAGGTGTAAGATAATTAATAATATAATCAGCTTCCAGATTTTTGCTTCCTATAATATTACCATCTTTAATTTCTTGTTCTCTTTCTTTTTGTATTACAGTTCCTCTATTTACAGCATCAATAGTTTCTTTTGTAAAGTCTGACAATTTAACATTATTAAACTCTTTAAGCGCTGCAGCTGTACTCATTTCACGAGCCTTATTTTTCTGGTACCTACCTTTACTTAACATTAGAGTTCCAGAGATTCCACCAATAAGAGCATTCTTAGCACCCTCATCGCTGAACGCACCTTCTGTAATACCAACACCAATAGAATTCATCCAACTTGTAGCTTCACCGTTTAGAGCTTTCTTGTAATAATCTTGTGTTGCTACTGTAGCAGTATATTGACTCACCTCTTCAAATGCTTCTGAGGTAGAAAATGTATATGGTCGTATTTTGTTTAACTTAGATAAGAATGGGTATTTAGCTTTTGGTAATGCGTATTTACCACCCTCTAAAACAATGTCATCTATCTCTCTAACAAGTCCAGTGACTATTGATTTCTCTCCACTGTATGTACTTCCTAGTATCTTTGGAAATTGAATATAGTTAGTAGCTGTTAAAAGTCCCATGTTAGCAAAGAATGTAGCATTCCCTGATCCTTCTGTAGCATCATCGATTTCTTTTAATGCAAGACCTGTTGGCTCTATACCAAACTCAGCTACGTGTGCATCTATTAACTCTTTTCTAAATTCGTTACTACTATGTAAAGCTTCTATACCTGCTTCACCAGTTGTAGCCAAACCAGCAACAACAACTCTACCTCCTTTATTTAAATAACTATAATTAGAAGCAAACTTATTAGATAGATTTAGTATTTTACCATATGTATCAGTCACCTTACTTGCACCTGCTAGAGCTGTTTCTGTAGCAGCAAGTGTTTCTGCACTTTTACCAACACTAAATAATCTTGAAGCATACGGAAGACTTGATAATGCTTTTGTATATGCACCTCCTGATAGAGCAGCACCAGCAGCAAATCCTAAGTTTTTTACAACACCATCCCACATGAAGTTACCTGTTGCCCAATATTTAGGAGAGTACCAACTAGCATCTCTTTCTGCTGCTGTATAGTAGTTTGGTAAAGCATCTTCTGCTTTCTTATTTATTTCATCTAGAGCTCTGTTAAACTCATTATCATAGAAAGATGAAAATTTACCATCAGCAATTGCCTTCGCAGCACCATTTACTAATCCTACAGTTGATTGTAGAAAAGTTGTACCTGTAAGTAATAAACCTTTACCTACACCATTTACCATCTTAGAACCAAAACTTTGATTTTGAGCTACAGCATCTTCATTATCAAAATCACCTGGCATAAAGAAATCATACCTTCCCTTTTCATTACCAGCATACTCATCAAGAGTTCTTAACTTACCACCTTTACCAGGATCACGTTCAGTGTTTGCAAACTTTAAAAGGTTCGCAAGAGCAGATGAGTTTTTTGAATCATCTGTACCTGTATTATAAGGATTTGTGTAAGCCACACTTGGAAGAGGAGAACCATCAACAGCTGGAGATTTATATCCACCATAACGGTCTTGCATAAACTGTTCATCTATTAACGGATTAGGAGATGACAGCTGACCTGGAGAACCAGTTACTACTTTTCCACTTTGTGCTTTTGGTAGATTATCTTTAGACATTTTGCTATTCTATTTCTTTTGATGATTCCTCTAATTGCTGTAATATAGAATTAGGCATGTTCTTACTTGTACTGTTTAAGAGTTGCCATATTGCCTCATCTGTTATTTGTTGCAAGGTTGGAACAAGTGAAGCTTTATCCATTATAGCAGGTAATAGAAAGTTCTTAAGAACTAACTCATCTACTATCGGATCATATACATTAAGTTGAAGTTTAAATTGCTTATCAGTATTTTTAGGATTACCATCACTTACAACATTTCCACTAACAGTGTAATAGTTTACATTTGGAAAATCAGTAGGTCCACTAAGAAATGAATTATCTGGGGTAGTTACATATTCTCCATCTAAAGAAGTTGAGTAAAAGGATTGTGGTTGTTTTGCAAGCACTTCAGTGCCACTGTCATCTGTTGTTCTATATAAAGGAGTGGGTGTAGATAGCATCTTGGGAAGATACATCTCATCAAACATTGCTACCTCAGGACTAGCTTCAAACCTACCTCCAAATATACTACTGTAAATTTCTTCGTTTATTGGTATAGTTGTATTTGTTCCTTCTTTGTCTGATATGTTAATTTGATACTCTCCATCAGAGTTTGTATATACCATAGCAGTTTGTAAATCAGCTGCTATATCTCTAATAGTTGCACTGTCTCCATCATAATTTGGTAAACCCCCATCCATTCTATCAGCCACCTCAGCTAATGAACTAAGGACAGGTCTAAATGCATCGATTTCTTTTGCACTCCCAAGAGGAATTCGATATGCTTGTGATTGACCTAATAAGTAATTTTCTTTATAATACTTTGTTACATAATTATCTTTCTCTTCCTGAGCTGTTTGTGCTGCTTGCCCACCAGCCACTCGAAGTTTATTAATAAAAGATTTAGTTTCACCTGAATAGTCATCTTTAAAATTTCTGTCACCTCCTGAAGCAGCCCAAAGTTTATATAAATCAAATTCATTTTGACTAATTTTATTACTTTGAAAATCAGCTAGAGCTGCACTGTTATCTAATCTAGATGCTGTACCACCTGATGATATACCTGTAGTTGGAGAAGTAGAACCTGGGCTACCTGAAATAAAATATCTCTTTGTAAATTCTCTAAATTTT
>JANZQE010000296.1:0-8488 GCA_038040705.1 Clostridium sp.
ACAAGCGAATACCATGAACTGGCACTAAAAACCATTAATACCCCTATGGTTACAAGAAGCACTACAGTTGCAAACAACATAAAATCTATTTGTCCCATTTTCACATTAGACTTTTTCATATTATACACTCCTTATTTCACTACTAGAGAAATGATAGAAATCCAACTAAACATAAAATCACTGTTACAATAGAAAACACAGCAACAATTTTAGTTTCATGCCACCCACTCAGCTCAAAATGATGATGAATTGGAGACATTTTAAATACTCTCTTACCCGTTGCTTTAAACACCGCAACTTGAATAATAACCGAAAGAGCTTCTAAAACATATACGCCCCCTACAATCATAATAAGTAATGGCTGTTTTAGTATCATAGCAACTGCAGCTACTGCTCCTCCAAGTGCTAAAGATCCCATATCTCCCATGAAAATTTGTGCTTTATAAGAGTTGAATTTTAAAAACCCTAATAGCGCACCTGCAAGCGCTGCACAGAATATTGCCAGAGTAGAATTCGCTAGGCTATTACTTACTAGAGCAAAAAACGTCATAACTACTATTGTAACGCAGGTAGCTAGCCCATCTAATCCATCCGTTAAGTTAACTGAATTTGTGGTAGCTGCAAAATATACAATAATAAAAGGCACATACCAAACGCCTAAATTTACGGACTTATTTAGAAATGGTATCATTATATCAGTTCCAATTTTAATCGAAGTATAATAACCAATTAAACCCGATACCACAACTATAAGCAGCATCTTTTGTTTAGAACTAAGTCCTTCATTTTTTTTACGTATTGTTTTTATTAAATCATCAATTAGTCCTATTAATCCAAAAGCTACAAAACAATATAGAACAATCATAGCTTCATCGCTTACATTTCTAACAATAATAAGCATTGTAATTATTGTTGAAGTCATGAATATAATCCCACCCATAGTAGGGGTGCCTGCTTTTTTGAGATGACTTCTAGGCCCTTCTTCCCTTATATTTTGGCCGAATTTAAGCTTATGTAGTAAGGGAATTAATAAAGGCCCTTGCATAATTGATAATATAAATGCTATTAAAACTGAATAAATTATTATATTCATTATCCCGTCACCTCTTTAGAATTTATATTTCCTAGGCAATTTACTATGCTCTCAAACTTCATAGACCTTGAAGCTTTAACCAAAACAACGTCATTTTCAGACAGTGTTTCCTCTAGGAAGGAAATCACTTCATCATAAGTATCAAAACTTCTATATTTATCTATATCCACAAATCCTTCACTATATGCCTTATTAAATTCACCAATGGTAATTAATAAATCAATATTTTTTTCTTTTGCATACTCGCCTACTTGTTTATGAGCCTGAAAAGAGCTATCTCCCAGTTCCCCCATAGTACCAAGTATTGCAATTTTAGATTTCCCCTGTATATTGCAGAGTACATCTATTGCGGCTAGCATTGAATCTGGACTAGCATTATAACAATCATTTACTATAGTGAATTTCTTTCCTTTTATTATATCTAAGCGCATAGAGGTAACTTCCAGTTTTTTAAACCCTTCTGCAATTTCATTATAATTCATACCCATTTCTCTAGCAGAAGCTACTGCCAGTAGTGAGTTTAGAACATTATGTCTTCCAGGTATATCCACTTCAATTACTTTATCTATTTCATTTCCAGCATCCAGTATATTAAATGTTATTTTGGACTCATAAATATTTACATTGCATGCACCGTAATCGGCCCTAGAATCGATTCCTGTTTTTATAAGCTTATATCTTGATGTTTTTGTGTCTTCTAACAAATCATTATCAGAGTTAACAATTAAAACACTGTCATCATCAAAAAAATCTGTCACCTCCATTTTAGCTTTCAAAATGTTTTCTCTAGTTTTAAGATTTTCAATGTGCGACATTCCAATATTAGTAATAATAGCAATATCAGGCCTAGCTACATCACATAACCTATGAATCTCTCCAAAATCACTCATGCCCATTTCAAGTATAGCAACATCGTAAGTTTTATTAAGCTTGAATATCATCATAGGGAGTCCAATTTCGTTATTAAAATTTCCTAGCGTCTTAAACACTTTAAATTTTGAGCTTAAAACCGCAGAGACCAAATCTTTTGTAGAAGTTTTCCCGGTAGAACCGGTAATTCCCACTACCTTTAAATTTAACTTGTTTATATAAAACTTTGCAAGTTGCATTATAGCCTTATTAGTATCCTCTACTAAAATTATAGATGTTTTTGCGTCAAGATCTACACCTTGAAACTTTATTTCATCTATTATGCAAATTGAAGCTCCTTTTTTACTGGCTTCTAAAATAAAATTGTTAGCATTAAAATTTTTACCTTTTAAAGCTATAAAGATGTCATTATCCCTTATAGCTCTTGTATCTATGCTAACATTGTTATACAGCAAAGCTTCGCCTTTGACTATTAGTTCTCCCCCTGTTGCCTGTACTATCTCGTCACGACTAATGTACTCCATCTAGAATCTCTCCTTTATTATCTGGGAAACAACTTCTCGCTCATCAAAATGTATGGTTTTGCCTTTTAAAACCTGGTAATCCTCATGCCCTTTTCCTGCAATGACAATAACATCATCTTTCTCTGCAATTTCCATTGCCCTCTTTATAGCTTCGCGTCTATTCTCTATTATTTCGAAATTATCCTTTTTGATTTCGCGTACTACATCTTTGATTATATCTAAGGGATCTTCATTTCTTGGATTATCAGAAGTTATTACGCTGTAATCACTTAAATCAGTTCCAATCTTACCCATTATAGGTCTTTTGGTTTTATCCCTATCTCCACCGCAACCAAAGACACTTATAAGTTTAGATTTTGTAAATCCTCTAGCAGTTTTAAGTATATTCTCGAGTCCATCCGGCGAATGAGCATAATCTAAAATTATTTCAAAACCTAGGTTATAATTACCTCCTACAATTTCACAGCGACCTGGCACTTGTACCTCTTGTAGTCCTAGTTTGATTACTTGCAGCTCTATTCCTTGATTAAGGCACACAGCAATAGAACCAAGTGCATTGTATACATTATAATTTCCAGGTATTTTAAGTTCGATTTCAATTGATTTACCACTATACTCTAAAGTGAATTTGCTACCCCTTGAATTCATTTTTATATCAATAGCCCTTATATCTGCTTTATGATTAAGTCCAAAAGTTAATTTACTACTCTTAATTAGACTAAAAGCTTTTTCGCCATAGGTATCGTCAATATTGATTATTGAGTTTTTACTATTGTAAAATAACTTTAATTTGGCGTCAAAATAATTTTCAAAGGTTTTATGAAAATCTAAATGATCCTGAGTTAAATTTGTGAAAATACTGTCGCAGAACTCTATTCCATATACCCTATCTAAATACAATGAGTGTGACGAAACTTCCATAACACAATAATCTACACTAGCATCCACCATTTGCGCAAAGAGCTCCTGAAGTTCTAGTGATTCTGGAGTAGTTCTCTCAGTATGAATTTTCTTTTGATCAATATAATTTGCTATAGTTCCTATAAGACCAACCTTATACCCTTGCGCTTCTAAAATAGCTTTGATCATAAATGCTGAAGTTGTTTTTCCATTAGTACCCGTAACCCCTATCATTTTCATCTTGCTGCTAGGGTCATTATAGTAATTAGCTGCACTTATGGAAAGTGCCTTTCGGCTATCATCTGTTTTGATAACTGTACAGTTTTTTAATTCTTCTATATTTTTCTGGCATACAATGGCAGCAGCACCATTTGTTATTGCGTTTTGTATATATTCATGACCATCAACATTATATCCTTCTATGCAAAAAAATACGTCTCCAGTTTTGACTTTTCTTGAATCATACTGAATTCCCACTATTTCCATATCCGTATTGCCCTGTATTAAATAAAATTTAATATTCTCTATAATTTTTTCCAATTTCATAATTATCACTCCCTTAAATCATCACATTCATTATGTTTCTAGTTTTATTTAAATTACTATCCTCTTTTAAGAATAGTATACACTATATATCTAATTTTTCAATAATACCACTATTGCCCTTTACATGGCAAATCCGACAGTTCAGCAAAGCTGAATCCTGTCGGTTTTTGTTTTAATGTCTCTAATATATAGTTATACACTATATTTAACAGCATCGCAGATGATACTTTAACTAATCAGCTATAACATCTAGATGTACAGTCACCGTAGTTCCCTTTTTCACTTCTGTTCCTTCTAGGTCTTGTTCTGAGGCTATACCACTACCTATAAACTTTACTTTTAGACCAAGACCAGTTAGTAGTTCACTAACTTTTTCTGGGGTATTTCCTTTAACACTTGGAACCATTACATTACTATCATATTCTACTTTTGAATTCGTGTGTAAAATAATTTCAGTTCCTTCTTTAACTGTATATCCAGGTTTCGGAGTCATATCAGTAATAACTTCTCCCTCTGAACTCAATTTCATTTTTAAATTACTTTCTTTTAATAATTTTTTAGCATCTGCCGTTTTAAGACCCCTTACCTCAGGTACAATAACATCCCTAATTAAACTTTTAGCAATTTCTTCACTAGTAGCGTCGGATTTAAGTGCTAAATAATTGAAAATATCATTAAACACTTGTTTTGCAACAACTGTTGCAATCTGACCACCATAATAATTAGATGGGTCTGGTTCATCAATATTAATTAATAGAGTTATTTGCGGGTCATTTGCAGGAGCCATGCCTGCAAATGATGAAACATATTTTTGTGGTAAATAGCCAGGTCCTTCTGGATTAATCTTTTGAGCAGTTCCAGTTTTTCCAGCTATATGGTATCCTGCAATGTAAGCCTTTTTACCTCCACCAGCTTCTATAACCTGTTCAAGGTACGATCTAAGTTGCTTTGTAGTTTCCTCATCTACTATTCTTCTTTCATTATAATTTGAATATGCTTCAAATACTTGTTTTTCATTTGAATCATCATATTCTACAATTTCTTTCATAATATGTGGAGTTATAAGCTTACCTCCATTTGCAATAGCATTAAAAGCTGTTAAATACTGTATGCAAGATAATGTACCACCTTGACCAAATGAGGTTACAGCTACATCGAGCGGAGTCATATCTCCAGTTTTTCTGATTATCCCTGCCGCTTCTCCATTTAAATCAATACCAGTTTTCTCGCCAAGTCCAAACTTGTAAATGTACTCATTTAATTTTTCATTACCAAGCCTCTTACCAAGTTCCATAAATCCAACATTACAAGAGTTTTTTAAAATGTCCACAAAATTTTGAGATCCATGTCCTGTAGTTTTCCAACACCTTATTGTTTGACCTGAAACTACAGTACTGCCATTACATTGGAACCTATCACTTTCCTTAACAAGCCCTTCTTCCATAGCTGCTATAGACGTTATTACTTTAAAAATAGACCCAGGTTCAAAAGTATCACTTACTGCCCGATTTCTCCAAGCCTTTTGATTTTCGTCAAAGCTCTTAGTAAGGTCCCACGCATCATTTGGATTATAATCAGGTTTATTAACCATGCCTAATATTTCCCCATTTTTAGGGTTCATTGCAATTATAGTAACTGCGGCCGCTTTATTATCAACCATAGCCTCCTCAGCTGCTTTTTCTACAAATTGCTGAATTTTCTCATCAATAGTAAGAATCAAATCCTTCCCATTAATTGGCATTGTGTAGTCCGATATTTTATAAGCTAAATCTTCACTTTTTGCATCAGTTTCCGTAATTTTTATTCCAGGTGTCCCTGCTAGATATTTATCATAATATAGTTCAGCCCCTATTAGTCCCTTTCCATCAGAATTAGTATGTCCTAGAACATTTGACAAGAAATTATTATTAATATAAAATCTTTTTGTATCTCCTGTAATAACAATTCCGCGAAGATTATGTTCTTTTGAAAAATCAATTATTTTATCAGCGATTTCCTTATCTATTCTTCTCTTAAGACCTACTCCTCCAATAGCTTTTCCTTTTGAATTAGTCGCCGTTAATTTAGCTAAAACATCTGCAGATTCCATATCAAGTATTTCAGCAAGTCCAGGTGCAATATCCTTCATAGTTAACTTGTTTTTCTCAGTAGTTTGTCTTAATGCATTAAGCTCTAAATCTACTCGAAAAACATTAGCACTTATGACCAATTCATTTTCATTTCTGTCTAAGATCCTTCCTCTACTTGCTGCAATACGAACATCACTTGTCCACTGCAAAATCGCTCTTACTTTTAAATCTTTCCCTTTAACTATCATTACGTAGCTTAACCTACTAATTAATAGAAAAAACAAAACAAAAAGTATGAAAAAGACAACAAGCATCCTGCGTTTGACAATCACTTTGTCTCTATACTCTCCTCTTGCCAATTTAGTTCCTCCTTAATATTGCTGTACAAGTTATATGTATTATTCTGTACCTAAAAAATAATACTTTTGATTTTATCTAATATTACTGAACTCTTTTTCACCTGCAGCTCACTCTTAACTCCTAAATTATTCTTACTTAAATTCATATACTCTACGTCACTGATTTGCGGTTTAACCATATTCAGTCTCCCAAGAGCTATTTTTTCAATGTTATTTATATTTTTGAACTTAATCAGTTGTACTTTATAAGCACTATTTTCTTTATTTACTATTTCTAGCTGGGCTTTAGCCTTAGAAGCTGTTTCTTGATAACTATAAATCATACAATATCTCGTAATAATAGCCACCCCAATAACAAAAACTAAAAAGATATTCTTAAGAACACTTAGTTTGTTTTCTAAATCCTTTTGCCTTTTAGCTTGTTCCGCCTGTTTTCGTGGTTTTTCTAAATCGTCATACCGACCTTTTCTAAATGATTCATCTGGTGATAACACCGTATTTCCATCCATTTGAAGCGTATTTTTTGCTACTATCACTTTATTCACCCCATCCACAATTTAGAACTAAATTTTTTCACAAACCCTTAATTTTGCACTCCTGCTTCTTTTGTTTGTTTCTAATTCTTCCTCTCCTGCCACTATAGGTTTTCTACTTATAAGCTTTACAATTGGTGTTTTACCACACACACACATAGGTAACTGTTTGGGACATTTACAAGGATCATTCAGGTCTTTAAATTTGACTTTAACAATTCTATCTTCAAGTGAATGAAATGTAATAATTGCCATTCTTCCTCCACTTTTAAGCTTTTGTATTCCATCTTCTATTGCTTTGTTAAGTATTCTGAGTTCGCCATTAACTTCAATTCTTATACCCTGAAACGTTCTTTTAGCTGGATGGCCTCCATCTCTCTTGTACTTTGCCGGGATAGCTGCATCTATAACATTTACAAGTTCTAAAGTAGTATTTATTGGTTTATCTACTCGTCTATCAATTATAAAATTGGCTATTCTTTTAGAAAATTTTTCTTCTCCATAATTCCTTAAAACCTCACCTATCTGCTGTTCACTGTAGTTATTCACAACGTCATAGGCCGATATACCTTTACTCCTATCCATTCTCATATCAAGAGCGGCATCTTTCATATAGCTAAACCCTCGTTCTGCTTCATCTAATTGAAAGGAGGATACCCCAAGATCCATAAAAATACCATCCACACTTCCTATCTGAAGTTTTTCAAGTATTGCTTCAACGTTATAAAAATTATCGTGTACATAAGTAACATTGTTATAATCTTTAAGGGCTTCCTTTGCGGCTTTTAATGCATCCGTATCTTGATCAATTCCAATTAACCTGCCCTTTGTGGATAGTCTTTTTAAAATTTCTAAAGAGTGGCCTGCACCCCCTAGTGTACAATCAACATAAATTCCATCTTCCTTAATGTCTAGTGCGTTAAGGCACTCATTTAATAAAACTGATACATGCTTAAATTCCATTATTATATCTCCTTCTAAATACCGAGTTCACTCATTTTTTCTGCTATCTCATCAAAATTAATATCTGATTCATTATAATTATCCCATTTATCTTTATCCCATATTTCTATTCTAGTTGATACTCCTATACTTACTATTTCCTTTTGAAGGCCAGCATATTCGCATAAGTTTTGTGGTATTAAAGCCCTTCCTTGTTTATCTATGGTAATTTCATTAGCACCGGAGAAAAAAAATCGTACAAAGGCTCTTGCATCCTTACTAGTTAAGGGAAGTTTTTTTAATTTTTCTTCCATTATTAGCCATTCACTCCTGGTGTATATGTACAAACAACCATCAAGTCCCTTGGTCAATATAAATTCACTAGAAAGTTCCTCTCTAAACTTTGTGGGGATAATCATTCTGTTTTTACTATCAATGGCATGTTGGTATTCACCAATAAACATTTCACTACCCCCACTTAATAATTTCACTCCACTTTAATCCACTTTAAACCATTCTAAACCACTTTTAACTATTATTCTATATTAAAATGAAAATTCCTTCTTAATTTTAATGAATTATTATTTATTTTTGAAAACAATTAAATTTATTTGTTATTTATATAGAATATATTAACTCCACATACATCTTT
>JANZQE010000297.1:0-7090 GCA_038040705.1 Clostridium sp.
AATTTAGATAATATATGTAAAATAGGTTCAAATTCAATTTTTAATGACAACTATGACTTGAAATCACAGAAAATAAATATTTATAAATAAAACAATAAAAAAACTCTTAATAATTTAGTATATATGGTATAATTTACTCATATTATTACTTGATAATTTGAAAGTTCTACAATCTAAGGATGATAGCAGAGGCTACGAAAGGAAAAATTATATGTATATCGGTATTGATTTAGGAGGCACTAATATTGCAGTGGGTATTGTTGATGATAAGGGAAATATAAAACTTGAAAAATCCTGTCCTACAAAAGCAGGAAGAAAACCTCAGGAGATTATAGATGACATGATAGCATTAGTTTTTTCTATTTTAGATGAATACCATATGGACCTGAAAGAAATAAAATCCATAGGTATCGGTATTCCAGGTTTAGCTGACAAAAATGGGAATGTAATATTTTGTGTGAATCTTGGGTGGAAGAATGTACCGTTAAGAGAAATGTTAGAAAAGGTACTTCATAAGCCGATTTATATAGATAATGATGCTACTGTGGCTGCACTTGCAGAGTATGAAAGCGGTTCAATGAAGAATTCTACAAGTGGCCTAATGATTACCCTTGGAACAGGCATTGGTGGAGGAATTATATTAGATGGAGAAGTACACAGCGGGTTTAATGGGGTAGGATCAGAGATAGGTCACATGGTTGTGGGTGAAAACTTTTATAATTGTAATTGTGGAAGGAATGGCTGTTTAGAGACATTCGCATCATCTACCGCTATAATAAAACACACAAAAAAACTAATTGTGGATTTGAATGAAACAACTACAATTCTTGAAAGAGCAAAAGGAAATATAAACAATATTGATGCAAGAATGATATTTGACTCAGCTAAAGAAGGCGATAAAATAGCGAATTTAGCTGTAGATAGATTAATCAAATATCTAGGTATAGGAATACTTAACATAATCAATTTTATTGACCCAGAAATAATAGTACTTGGTGGCGGTGTTTCAGGTTCAGGACAATATCTTTTAGACAGAATTACAAATGAAGTAATAGGGAATAAATATTATGAAGAACTGCCTATTGCTAAAATTGTTTTAGCAGAACTAGGTAATAAAGCAGGTATAATTGGAGCGGCAATGATTGCAAAGCATCAAACTTAAAAATAAGAAATAGAATACATTTTGAAAGGTGAAGTAAAAATGAATAAGATTGCACTTATTACAGATAGTACATCTGATGTTGATAGTGAAATGATTCAAAAATACAATTTGCAAGTACTTCCATTAAGAATTATATATAAAGATAAAGAGTACATTGATAGAGTAACCATTACCCCTAAAGAAGTTTATGATAATTTTGCATATGAAATTCCATCAACTTCATTACCTTCAATGAACGATATGGAAGAACTCTATTTGAAACTTGAAGAAGAAGGATATACACAAGCTATTGCAGTATTAATATCTTCAAATTTGTCCGGCACATATAATACCTTTAGATTGGTAAGTGAAAATCACCCATCTATAGAAACCTGCGTTTTTGATTCGAAATCTTTAACTATTGGGGAAGCTGCAATTGTAGAGGAATGTGGCGAAATGATAAAAAGTGGATTAACTTTTGAGGAAATTGTAAAAACATTACCTGAAATAAGGAGCAGAATCACTGTTTATTATGCAGTAGATACGCTTAAATATCTAATCAAAGGTGGTAGAATTGGAAAGGTGGCTGGAACTATAGGCGAAATGTTAAATCTAAAACCTATAATTTCAATTAATAGTGATGGTGTATACTATACTTATGCAAAGGCCAAGGGAAAAAAGAAGGCCACAAGTAAACTTGTAGATATAGCAAGAGAAGCTCTTAAAGAGACCCCTTGTAAAATTTGGGTTATGCATGGTGGGGCATATGATGAAGTAAAGGCCTTTTCTGATACAATAGCGGGTCTTCAAAATATTACTAGATTATCCTTTGGAGAAATAAGTCCAGTGGCCGGCGTTCATACTGGACCTGGATTGCTTGGAATTAGCATTGTAAAAGAGCCTACTTCTAAAATACTGCCGAAAACAGAAAATACTAAGGAGTTGGCAGATGAAAATTGAAGATATAATGTCAGGAGATTTTTCCGATTACCCAGAAGAAACGCAAATATTTATGAAAGAGTACACAGAAAAGCTTCGAGAAAATATAAAAGATGAAATAATAAAGGACATATCGCATAAAATGCTTGTGGATATAGATAAAAGTAAAGATTATTTTATAAATGTATTAACGGATATATTAGATAATGGATATAAGGGACTTAACAAAATGTCTACTCATTCTCTAATAGATAAAAATTTAGAATGTAAAAATGAAGAAGATATTTTAGCTTTGCTAGAAAGAGTTAATGAACAGGTTTAATTTATCTAATACTGAATGTATATTTCACCACTTAAAATTGTATCTTTAGCTTCAGTCCAAGTAGCTTCAATTACTAGATTTGTTTTTAGCCCTGTTAAGTAATTAAATGAAACCTCTTCATCATGTAACATATGATTATTTTCATAAACAACTAAATTTCTGTTGGCCTTATCCCTAATTATGATTGCCCAAATACCATTTTGAGGTTTAAATATTTTAGCTGTTATAATTAGCCTTGACCAAAATGTATTACTAATTCCAGTTTCATATCTGCCTTTTCCATTACGAATATTTATCTTGAAATTTTGCTCTATTCTGTTATTTGTAGTCATTGCTCAGTCTTCCTTAGATTCGATTTTCTGATTTTTATATTATTATTATTATTATTATTATTATTATTTAGATTTATCATATATTGGCTCCCTTTTTCTTCTTAATATTATTTTTATTTTTTTTATTAGAAAACCTGTTTTATTTTATTATACGCAAACATCTAAAATATGTTAATTGCAATATATATGTGCATCTCAAATTGGATAATATTCTAAATTTAAGCTTTCTAATTGAAAAAAGTAAAATAGTATATAATTAATTTTATATACTATTTTTATATGTAAACACAATTAGGATAGCGTCTAAGAATAATAAACAAATAAACATGTGAAATTTTAAATATTCACGAAAGGGTGAGATTATGGCTACAGTAGTTTTTCTAGGTGGATTAATATCGGGTTTCCTGCTTAATATAGTAATAGAAAAAATTTCTGGTATAATCCATAATACAAAAAACGCGGAAAAATATATAGATGTTAAGGATTATAAAAAGCCGCAAAATCGCATTGTGATTAGAACGAAAAATATTCTAGTTATTTTAATCAGTGCCATATTATTTCTAATATCCTTTTTACAAATAGGGCTAAATATAATTTTTTTTAAGGCTTTAGCACTAAATTCTATACTTATTGTTATATCATTTATTGATATTGAGCATGAACTCATTCCTGATAAAATAATTATTTTTACGTTAGTAATAGGAATTCTATTTTCATTTATAGATGATATTTCTTTACTAAATGCAGTGGGTGGGATGGTGTTTGGCGGGGGATTAATGCTGATTTTAGCGCTTGTACCTGGTGTTTTGGGTGGTGGAGACATTAAGCTTATGTTTGCGCTTGGAATATTTTTAGGATTCAAAGGAACTTTATTTGCATTGATATTAGCATTTATTACTGCTTCTATTATAAGCATATTGTTACTCATTTTAAAAATAAAAAAAAGAAAAGACTATATACCTTTTGGACCGTTTATATCTATAGGAAGCTTTATTGCTTTTCACTTTACAAATATTATAAAATTTTAAGTGAAATTCAATTAAATCAAATTATTTGTGATTAAAAGTGCAAATTTCTATTAGGTAATTACAATATTAGACGATATATCTATTGTGGATAAAAAAATATTATACTCATTGTTTATAAGCATATGATGTTTAACTTTTATTTGTCATTAAAAATTAATTAAAGTAGGTGTTATGCTAATGAATAATTCAAACATAGATATTGGTCACATTAATGATATTATAAAAAAAATTATTAAACAAATAAGTAATAGTCGGGAACAAATTCTTGAACTAGTTGATAATGCGCGACTAGAGTATGAAAATTTAAAAACTGAGCTAGTTTTAATTAGAAGGGACATCGACAAAGTTATTAATGAAGTTGACGCACTTGAAGTACAGGATAAACTTATGCGTAAAAAGCTAGTGGAGGTTTCAAAAAAATTTGACTCATTTAACGAAGATGAAATTAAATCTGTATATGAAAAAGCTTCTGAAATCAGAGTAAAGTTTATTATGAAGCAAAATGAAGAAAAGCAGTTTAGGGTAAGAAGAGATACCCTAGAAATAGCATTAAAAAAATCTTTAAAGAACATAGATAATTCAGAAAAAGTAGTTAACCAAATAAGTATCGCTATGGGTTATTTGGAAGGGGATATTCTTTCAGTCTTAGAAGGAGCTGACAAAAGTTCTGAGATGTTTATAGGAATAAAAATATTAGAAGCACAAGAAAATGAGCGGAAAAGAATATCAAGGGATATTCATGATGGACCTGCACAGCATATTGCTAATATTATTATGAAAGCAGATATTTGTTCCATAATTATTCAAAAGGATTTAAATGCAGGACTTAAGGAACTGGTAGATTTAAAAGAAAGTGTAAAAGTAGCGTTAAAAGAAGTTAGAAGTATTATTTTTGACCTAAGACCTATGTCCCTAGATGATTTGGGCTTAAATAAAACCATTGAGCAAACTGTAAAAGGTATCTCAGAAGAGTTTAACATGGATATTAAACTGAAATTAAAACCAATGCAGACAGAGGTTGAGTCAATTATTCAAGTAGCTGTGTTTCGTATTATTCAAGAAATTTTCAATAATATAAAAAAACATTCAAAGGCAAAACAGGTAGAGGTTAAATTAGATTATGGTACAAAATATTTAAGACTCCTTATATCAGATGATGGTATTGGCTTTGATGTGGAAGAAACTTTAAAAAGAGTAAAAACCAAAGGTAATTCTTATGGACTTATTGGCATATTGGACAGAGTAAAGCAATTACAAGGTGAAATTCATATAGAGTCTTCAAGTGGAGCGGGTTCGGTTTATAATGTTGTGCTTCCGGTTAATCGAGAGGTGATTAGAGATGAAAAAAGTGGGGATTAAAATATTAATAGCAGATGACCACGACCTTATTAGACAAGGGTTAAAGAGAATAATCGGGTTTGAGGAGGACATGATTATTATGGGAGAGGCTGAAAATGGTCAGAAAGTGCTTGATATGTTAAAGGTGTGTGAACCTGATGTCATATTATTGGATATGAAAATGCCTTTAATGGACGGGCTCGAAGTCCTTCAAAAAGCTAAGGAAGAACTACAAAATATAAAAATAATCATGCTCACCGTTGAAAATGACAAAGCTTTTATTATGGGCGCTATTGATAAGGGGGCAGATGGGTATGTCCTTAAGGAATCTGCTGGCACAGAAATTGTAGAGGCCATTAAAACAGTGTATAGAGGGGACAAGTATATTGATAAATCACTAGTTTCTCTTCTTTTCTCTGGGTTTAAAAATAAAGATAAAAAAGAACAGCCTATTTTAGATTCTCTTACAAAAAGAGAAGTTGAAGTTTTATTATATATTTCCAAAGGACTCAGTAACAAAGATATTGGAGAACGTCTTTTTTTATCAGAAAAGACAGTGAAAAACTATGCAACAATTTTGTTTAGGAAAATAAAAGCACATGACCGTGTTCAAGCTACTATTTTTGCTATAAATCAGCATATTCAGCAATATTATGCTTCTAGGTTTTAAAGTCAATTTATTAACGATTTAAGAGGGATCTTGTCTCTATATTCATTAGGGACTAAGGTCTTATTTTTTATAGACTTTTAGCTCTATAGATTGTGACTTTTAGTATCTTATATGACTTTCAGTTTAGTAATATAATAAGTTTAATAGATCAAATAAAACAAACTAGAGGAGGAATTATTATGATAAGGTATTGTATGAATTACGTATCATTAAAGCTTAAAGAAGAAAAAGGACAAGGTATGGTGGAATATGCATTATTAGTAGCACTTATCGCAGTAGTTGTAATTGCAGGACTAGTAATACTTGGACCAATTATTAAACAGAAATTCATAGATATAAGTACGGAACTAACTTAGGCTAGAACGTAATGTAATATCCTTTTCAGTGTAAGTAGAGAGTTGAAAATAGCTTTGTTCTCAAATTTCAACTCTCAACAATAACAGAGGTGTACAGTATGAAAAGTTTAAAAAATGAAAAAGGACAATCGCTTGTGGAGTTTGCTATTTTGCTCCCTTTATTATTGTTAATAATTATGGGGATTTTCGAATTTGGATTAATGCTAAATTCATACCTCACCATTCATAATTCAGCTAGAGAAGGTGCTAGACTAGGTATAGTAGCTGGTTCCAATTTAGAGATTAGTGAACTAATCTCTAACATTTCTCCTACTTTAGACACTGAGAATCTAATAGTAAACATAACACCAGCAGAAGGAATCAGAAAATCTGGTGGCACCCTTACAGTTGAAGTTATATATGACTATCAGGTAACTATTCCTATTATAAGTAATATCTTGAGTGGTGTGGTGGTTTTAAAAGCGCAAACCTCAATGAGAATAGAATGAAAGGAGAGTTTTAAGCTCTTTAGGAGATGATATAATGCGTAAATTAGATAACAAAGGAAATGTAGCAATTATATTATGTTTAGTTTTCACAGTACTTTTGGGTTTTACAGCTTATGTTGTAGATATTGGACTTATTTATGCAGAAAAAGTGAAACTATCTAATGCTATTGATTCTGCAGTATTAGCCGCTAGCTTAGAGTTACCTACAGATCCCATTGAAGCTAAAAATGTTGCGATAGAATATTTAATAAAGAATAATGTTGATCCAAGTAAAGTTTCTATTACCATAAGTACTGATAATAAAAGTATAGAATTGGTAGGAATAAAAACTGTGGATCATTTTTTTGCACCTATACTTGGAATAGATAGTAGCAATATAAATGCAATTACAAAAGCAATTATAGCACCCGTCAAATCAGTAAAAGGTGGTATTAGACCATTTGCAGTTGAATTATTTGATTTCACTTATGGAGATG
>JANZQE010000298.1:0-3381 GCA_038040705.1 Clostridium sp.
ATGATTTTGGTTAAAAAGCTGCATTGAATATAACTTGCCAACATCTACAGTTTTGTAATTCAAAATCAGACTTAACATATCCACTGTACATCTTGCACTTTTAAGAACCATTCACAACTCAACATGTATAGCAGACATCATTAGTTTTGGTAATCATATAATCACCGGAATAATCACGCATTGAAATATCAAATGGCCCAGTTGGTACTTCTTTTTTAGCACCTGCAGCTTTCAGTAATTTAACTACTTCTTTATGGCCCTTTTCTATTGCAATCATTAATGCATTCCATCCATAATTGTTTATGGCATTAATATCTGCCCCATCATCCAATAATAATTTTATAACATCTAAGCGTCCATGTTGTGCGGCTCTCATTAACGGTGTACAGCCAAACTTATCTCTTTCATTAACATTAGCTCCACTGTCCATTAATAATTCGACAAGCAATTTGTGACCTCCCTCTCCCGAAGCAAACACCAATGAGCTGTGTTCGGCTTTTTCCTCTCTAGCATTTACTAAAGCACCTCTGTCAATCAGCAATTTAGCAATATAGTAGTGTCCATGAAAGGATGCACACATCAGGGGTGTATAACCATAGATTGTCGTAGAATTTACATCTGCGCCTGCATTGATTAGGTTTTTTGCAGACTCTAGGTCATCTTTTATGAGTGCTGCAAGTAATGGAGAATAACCTTTTTCATCTCTGATATTTACATTGGCGCCTGCATTCAATAATATATTCACCATTCGTGTGTTGCCTTGTAAACATGCGGAGAACAATGGTGTGGCTCCACCTTGGCCTTTTACATTTACTTCTGCACCGTTTGCCAAAAGAACTTCTACAATTTCAGAATATCCAAATCTCGAAGCATAAATTAATGCTGTGTCTCCTAAACTATTCTTTGAATTTACATCTACGCCAGCAGTTAATAGCTCTATAACTTTTTTGTAATTTCCTGAAGAAGAAGCATCGATTAACGAAATTTGTCCGTCTGTAACATTATAAGATGATTCAGCAGGTGATGTACTGGTTGAAGCGCAGCCCATCATAAAGAGGGGAATTAGGACTAGAGAAAGAATTAACTCTTTTAGAATCTCATTCATAAGAATCTACTATTGACATATATTAGGGGGTTGTGGATTTGCCGGTCTTTATATCACTAATTAAATCATTCGCTTTAACAAGCTGTTCTGAGGACATCTCTTTAGATATTTGATCTCTTTTCTTTCTAGACAGATTACTTCCTTGCTCTGCAGCCATTGTTAACCAGGCATAAGCATTAACGTAGTCTGCATCTGATTCTATATAGCAAAGTGCCAGATTTCTTTGAGAACTGATATCACCCTGATACGCCGCCATAGTATACCATTTGATAGCTGCGACATAATTTTGCGAAACCCCTCGACCGGTTTTATACATCTCCCCTAATTTACTCTGTGCTTTCACTTTTCCCTGATTGCCTGCCAATATATACCACTTCACAGCCTGCTCCAAATCTTGTGAAAATGGGGGTTGAACATCATCATATATTAACCCTAATTTAAATTGCGCCTCAGGGTGGCCCTGTTCAGCAGCAAGCTTATACCATTTTCTTGCATCTCTTAAACTTTGACTCCTTGCATACGAACCTAAATCTATATTTTTAAAGTCTTTATATTTAGTTTCCCCCAAATAAAATTGAGCTGCAGGGTCACTAATTTCTGCAGATAATTCTGTGGAACTTTTATCAATCTTATTTTTATCAGTTAAAATTAAACTGTTTAAAAGAGAATTAATAACAGGCTTTAATGTTCCATAATGCTCTTCTGGCACAATAAAAACAAAAATGATCATTCTTTCGTCTTTTAAATAATGATAATACGAAATTTTTAAGAACATCTCCTTTTGTCTATTTCTTACATTAACGTTTTCATCAAATTGGCATTTAGCAGTAAGGTTTATTTGATGGAAATCTTTTTCATTGAATTGGAGTTCTTGCTCATCTGAATCAGTAATTATGCAATTTTGACCCCTTTTCTCAAAACCAGCGATTAGGAATTTTTCATATTGTGCCTTATTAATGAATTTTATAAAAACTTCATTAAATCTTTCTTTATTTTCTTTAGCAATAAGTCCTGGAAGAATTTTTTCAGGGCTAGTTATGGCCCAAAAAGCTCCTTTTTTATTACTCCATGACGCAATCTCTCCTGTATCTAATTTTATCATTATCCAGTCATCTGGTGGTCTATTAATTGAGAATCCCTCATTGGGGAAATCTATTCGCCTAGGGGAATCAGCTATATGGCCGCTCCTATTATTTGTTGATGTAGTAACACACCCAGGGGGAATAAAAGAAACTACAAGTATCGCAAGGAATATCTTTTGAAGAACCTCATTCATTGGAGTCTCCTCCTTGTTGAGGTTTATGTGTGGGGAACTTTTAATAAAATATAAGTACTTAGATGGCATTTAATCAAGTGCCACAATGTGTTAGGTGGGATGCTATAAGAGAAGTGAAGATTACTTGCCAACATCTTGAGTTTTGTAATACAAATTCTGACTCAACATATCCACCATACACCTTGCACTTTTAAGAACCATTCACAACTCAACATGTATAGCAGACATCTTTAGTCCAGACATAAAAAAAGCAGGGCCAATATTGACCCCGCCTTGAACTGACTTAAAAAGTTTCTTCACTCTTTTTTAAAAATATATATGAAGGCAGTTCCCCCCCTACTGCTATTGGGGTTCTTGAAGTTAAACTTTTGATTCCTTGAGATACGCAAATATCAATGAATTTATTCAACATGAAAGTCTGTATGGGAGTCAGCTTGCCAAATTGGATGCCGCACTGTTTTATATTTGTTGATTTAGTATAGGATTCCGTTTCCACTTCACCATCCCACACGTACTTACAGGGAATTTCAAGCACATAATGGCTGCCTGCTATTAGATCAATTGAATGGAAGAAGCTTCTTTTATGAAGTTCCATTCTAAGCTCGTAGTAGACACACTTGACGCCACCAAGTGAAATATCAGTAATTGTCCCGATCGTTTCAGGTTCATTAGAGTTGAGAATACCGACTACAATGTTATTCATTTTTGCACGTGTATGCTCCCTGCCTTCTGTAAAGCCTGTGCTCTCTTTCATGCCTTATCACCCCAAGAATTTATGTAGTGCTACCCTCGTCAAAGGTAAATCAGTTTTGTTAATAAAAGCTATTGTACCTTGGTACTAGTTTCACCTTTTTTTAAAAGAATTTTTTTGTCGGAAGTTATACATGTACCCCATAAAAATTTACATATGGCCATTACAAATTAATTTTTGGGGGAAAAGAAAGTATTTATTTAGGAGAGAAAAAGAGTCAAGATGTCTTGCCAACATCTTGAGTTTTGT
>JANZQE010000299.1:0-3656 GCA_038040705.1 Clostridium sp.
CTCCATAAAGTAAGGATTGCCCCATACTCCTTTCTCCTGTTTAATAGGATTATAATACCATTCCATTGCAGGGTTACTTGGATTGAAATTGCTTAAGGGGGCATTTTCTAGCCTTTTATAGATACCGTTATCATGTATATCTGAAAAAATAATTTCATATACATCCTTTGTTATGTCTGGATTAAAAGTAACATGTATACCCATGAAATCTTCATTTGTATTATTGAGCTTATTAATTATAGGTACTAAAGTCCCTTCATATTCTGATGGATTTGTGCTTAACGTATGTACATCAACCAATTGCTCAATAGTTGAATTTAAACCTCCTACAATAGTTTCGGCTCTAACAAAGGTATTATTTATTTCTTTAGCATTAACTATGGCTTGTGCTTTAATACTTGCCATAGATTCCTGCTTGATACTAATAGTATTTTGAACAATAATAAGACTTCCAACTATCAAACTCACAATAAGCATACATCCAATAATAGATGCAAGTAACTTATTTCTAATTTTATTCATTTTAAAGATTTTCATAGTGCTTTTCTCCCTTAAAAACTATTAAATCGACTTACTTGTATAAATTTATACATATTATAATAATTTACAATTATATTATAACAATACATATTATATGATGCAATATATGTAAACAAGTACAGTGGTAATTTAACATTATGTTAACAATTTCACATTTGAATCTTTACTTGTAATGCATAGGTACCAATTTATTTGTGGCACCTTTTTTTTTGTTGACAAATAATCAACTTAAGCATACAATGTATATATACTCACATGGGTATATGAGAATACAATTATTTATGTAACCTATAAGGATGTGAAATTATTGGAAAAACTAACGAATTTATTTAAAGTGCTATCCGATGAAACGAGACTTAGAATTTTGGTTTTGTTATATAATAAGAAGCTCTGTGTATGCCAAATTCAAGGAATTTTAGAGGAAAGCCAGCCTAAAATATCAAAGCATTTAGGTAAACTTCGGGATATGGGCTATGCACGCGATGAAAGGCAAGAGAAATTTATATATTATTATTTAGACAAAGATAATGAACTTCTTAGTGAGATACTTATGAAGATAATTTCTAACTCAGAAAATTACACTACGGTACAAAAGGATTTGAAAAATCTTCAAAAGGGCGATGAATACTTGGAAATGTTCAAAAACAAATGCAATTGTAATAAGTAATTTAATCATGATTCTACAAAATATAAAACAGGTAGGTGACAATAATGAATGTAATAACACAAATTTTTTCCTTTTTAAATGATGCGCTTTTGAAAATGACTTGGCTATCAAACATTATTAAGGCTCTCGTGGAAAATGTATTTGGACTGTCAATGGAAGAGAGATTAGGTGGTAGCGTACACTTTTTTATATATGATATTATAAAAATATTCATACTATTATCAGTATTGATTTTTGCTATATCCTATATTCAAAGTTATTTTCCCCCAGAAAGAACAAAGAAACTTCTTGGAAATATCAAAGGAGTAAAGGGAAATATTCTAGGAGCGCTACTAGGGACTATTACACCATTTTGTAGTTGTTCTAGTATTCCAATATTTATAGGTTTTACCTCAGCAGGACTACCTCTTGGAATAACTTTTTCCTTCCTTATATCTTCACCACTGGTAGATTTAGCATCACTATTAATTTTAATGTCTTTCTTTGGTCCTAAAATAGCCATAGCATATGTAGTTGTCGGATTGATTTTAGCAGTTATTGGTGGTACTATTATAGACAAATTAGGACTTGAAAAGTATGTAGAAGGTTATGTTAAAGAAATAGAAAACGTTGAGGCAGAAGTAATTGAGCTTACAAGAAATGAGAGAATATCTTATTCTAAGCAGCAAGTTAAAGATGTATTCCTCAAGGTTTGGCTATATGTTATAATTGGCGTTGGTATTGGCGCTGCAATTCATAACTGGATACCACAATCAATAATAGAGAATGTAGTTGGAAATAATAATCCTTTTGCAGTACTACTGGCAACGGCAGTGGGAATCCCAATGTATGCAGATATATTCGGTACACTCCCAATAGCAGAAGCATTGTTTGGAAAAGGTGTAGGTATTGGTACAGTATTATCCTTTATGATGGCTGTAACTGCTCTTTCACTTCCATCATTAATTATGCTTAGTAAAGTTGTTAAACCTAAATTATTAGCTATATTTGTTGCTATAGTTGCAACAGGTATAATTATAATAGGATATTTATTTAACGCATTTTCATTCTTATTAGTTTAAAAAAATAAATTTAAAAGGAGAAATATTATGATAATTAAAGTTTTAGGTTCAGGATGTGCTAGTTGTAAAAAATTAGAGGCAAACACAAAACAAGCAGTAGAAGAATTAGGAATAGATGCAACTATAGAAAAGGTTGAAGACTTTAAAAAAATTATGGCTTATGGAGTTATGAAAACGCCCGCTTTAGTAGTAGATGAAAAAGTAAAAATTATGGGTAGAGTGCCTACAACAGAGGAAATTAAAAAATATTTATAATAAGCTTGTCTGGAAGATGAAACTACTTTAGTAGTTGGCTAATTTTAATAAGGGCCTATTCTTAGGTCCTTATTACATGCATTATATATCATAATATTTAGATATAACGATAAAGAAGGAGATTATAATGGAAAATAAACGTAAAAATACTATGCTTATGACCTTGGCAATAATGTCATTCTTTGCCAATGGTGATAATTATGCTGTTGCACCATTACTAATTAATATTTCGAAGGATTTAAATCTAACCATAAGCACAGCTGCAATGTCAGTAACGGCTTATATGCTTACCTTTGGGCTTTTCACAATTTTATTTGGACCACTTGGAGATAGGTATGGAAAAACTAAAATAATAAACATTGCAGCCTTTGGTACTGCTATATTCAGTATGCTAGGCGCATTTGCATTTAATCTACCTTCGCTAATTTTCTTTAGAGCTATGAATGGCGCCTTTGCTGCAGGTATATTTCCTGTAACTATGGCACTTGTAGGTGAAAGTTTTGATAATTCAAATAGGCAAAAAGCCATAGGAAAGGTTATGGGACTTATGTTTCTAGGTGGAGCATCTGCTACAGCAATCGGTGGAGCCCTAGCATACTTTGGATCTTGGCGTGCAGTGTACTTTTTATATGGGATAGCAGAACTCATAATGGCAGTTGCAATGCTTAAGATCTTACCAAAGAGCAGTGGAGTAATTGATAAGCTTGAATTTATAAGTGTTTACAAAATAGCTCTTTCCAATAAAAAATTTGTAAGAGTCGTATCTACCATAATGCTGGTTGGATTCAGCGTTTTTGGAAGCTTTACTTTTTCAGGAAAACTAGTACAATTGAGAACAGGCTATAATGTGTTTTATGTAGGACTTATATTAACCATATTTGGTATAGCTACTGTAATTGGTGGTAGAAAAGCGCCAGCCCTAAGAGCAAAATTAAAAGATAACTTTTTACTATTTGCAGGAATTTTAGGAGGCGCTTCATTATTAACAATATCCTTTGCAAGTAATCCAATTATTATAGGTATAGCACTTTTCGGATTCGGGATAGCATTTATATCTATGCAATCCACATTAGTAATGACAGCTCAAGAAACTATGCCGAAATTAAGAGGAACAGCTATGTCACTTGCTTCCT
>JANZQE010000300.1:0-9720 GCA_038040705.1 Clostridium sp.
TCCCTTATTGAATTTGGAAAATAGCTACTCTTAACTCTATTTAGAACTACTGCACCTACAGCAACTTGAGCCTTATAAGATTCTCCTCCTGCTTCTGCAGTTATTATTCTAGCTAGCAAGTCCAAATCACTTGAGGTACTAGTTTCAGCTTCAGGGGTGCTTATAACTTGTTTAGAGGCCTCATTCTGTTTGGCAATAGCCTTTTCTGAATTAATTAATGCCTGTTTTGCCTCCGCATCTTTTTTTGCTTTAATTGCTTGTTTTGCCTCAATGGCTTGTTTTGCATCAATAGCCTCATTTATTACTAGTTGTGCACCATACTTATCTTCTAGAGCATCTAATTTTGATGCCAATACATCCTGGTCTGTTTTTTGCTTTGTTAATGTATTTAACTCTTTTTTATTATTAGATCTTAAAGATAATAACTTTACTTTCCCTGTATCTAAAGCTTCTTTCTTTGAATTAATTGCTTCCTGTTTTGTCTTCAAAGCATTGGTAACCTTTTGATTAAATGACACTATTGTTTTGATATTTTCTATTCTGGACATAAAATCTTCTATACCATCTGAGCCTAGTATAATGTCTAGGTAGCTTGACGATCCATTCATATACATTACTCTCATTCTTTCATTAAATATAATCTGCTCAGCTTTAATATTGTCCTCTGCTTTTACAATATCTTTCATAGTTTGTTTGATTTGTTTTTGTGTTGTAGTTATATTTCTTTCATTACTATTGATTTTAGACATAATTGTTTCACGCTGATTGTTCATAATCTCGGCTTTATTTTCAAGGTCGTTTCTTTGGCTTTGAACCTGCTGAATCTTTGCCTTATCTGATGCAGTATCTGCATATGCACTAGTAGAACTAACGCTTATAATTACACCAAGCGCCATTACGGTTGAAATTATTTTTTTGATCAATTTTCCATCTCCCCTACATAATATTTTATTATTAAATCTATTATGATTAAAAGTTTTTGTTATCTGATTATAATAACATATAGAGGTAGTGTCGGCAAATATTGGACTTTTAATATAAATTGGAACATTTCTACATTAATCCGCATATACCTTTATATAGAATAATAGCGAAATAAGAAAAAAGGCTATCTAATAATGATTTTTTAATCATTTTTAGATAGCCTTCTATTACTGTTTACATAAATATTTTCAATAAAGAACTAGCCAGAATTAACACCAGTGCCCCACCTATACGAGAGGATATTTGTGCAAATGGCATAAGCTCCATTCTCTTTGCTGCTGTTAATACTGCTACATCTCCTGTACCACCCATATTCGCCATGCAGAGACCTGCTGTTATTGCTGCTTCTATTGGATAGAAACCAATGAATTTCCCACCAATAAGTGCTCCTACAGTAGCGCCTATTATTACTGCTAATACAAGGACTACATACTGCCAACTAAAAGCTGCTGCAACTTCTGCAAGATTAGTATATGCAACACCTATTCCTACTAAAAGCACACCCGTCAAATTTGTCATTACAAATTCAAACCATTGTTTTGCCGCAAGCTCCATGAATCTTGGCATAAATCCAATCATTTTTACTATAGCTACTGATATTATCATCCATGCATATGAGTGAACTCCAGGTATAAATTTACCTATAATTGATCCAATAACGAAGAATGTTAAAGCTAATAACAACCCCATCCCCATAGATTTTAACTCTATTTTATCATTTTCAGGTTCATCTTCCGTATTTGTTTTATCTGCTATCTTCATCAATTTACCATTTCCTGTTAGATTAGGTCTTGCTTTACCTAATCTATCAAGTAATCCACCCATAATTATTGCCATGGCATTTCCAAGTGCTACTGCTGGCACCATAATTGATAACATTTTTGCTGGGTCTACTCCCATTGATTGACCGAAGATTTTTGATAATGGAACTGCTCCTGCACCCATTCCACCACCCATGATAGGGATGCCTATATAAAATATTGCGTTTTTCGCCCCATAACCAATAAGTGCTCCAACTAAAGATACAAGTCCAAGCGATACCACGAGTCCACATAAAATTACTGGTAAATATCTAACTGCAGATTTTATTAATAATTTTCTACTCATACCAAGAATACTACCTGTTATAAGTGCTGCAATATAAAAATCCAGAAATCCTCCACCTTTCATAAACGTGGTCATATTCTCTACTGCTGCTGTGGGAAGTATGTTGTACGTTACAAGTGCTGCTGTTGCAAATATAATTACTATAGGACCACCACCTAGGAATGTACTTACGATAGGTGTTCTATTTCCTATTTCATTAAATATTGCACCTAATATTAACATTAGCGCAAATGCTCCTATCATTCCACCAGGCAATGAACCATTAAACGTTGCGAATAAAATTATTATTGCTATAATTGCAAAACCTACAACTGGAAGACCTAGAATTTTATAGCCCTGATTTTCAACTGTGTTTCTCATTTCTAATTATCCCCTCTCTTTTAATTATTGTAAACACTGAACAACCGAATTGAATTAGGAATACAAAAACGTTTTCAAGTTTCTTCGCAACTTCCCTTATCATATCTATATGACATATTGTATAAAAAAAGCACCTATATAATAAACACTTTTTCCAAAGTATCTATTTCTATAGGTGCAATTCGCAATTACTTTACCCCATTTCAAATGCTGCTATTCCAATGGACCCTGGACCACTATGAGATGAAATCATGCATCCCGCTTGAATCCATATTATTCTTTCGAAACTTTCCTCTTTTGCAATTTGTTCCATACGTTGTTTTATGTGTTCCTCAAGTCCCAAAGAATATATAAGATAAATCTGTTTTTTATCCATATGGTATTTGCAAATATATTCTTTCATATATTTTTCTACAATATTACCTATTTTACCACGATACTTTTGGGTTGAAACTAGTTCACCATTCACAATTTCAATCAATGGTTTAAATTTTAGTAATGTTCCCCCTAAGTATGCAGCATTGGATACACGTCCTCCTGCTTTCAAATATACAAGATCACCAGGAATAAAAGACACTCTTGCTTTAGTAGCACAACTCTCAATATTTTTAACTAAATCATTAGGCAGCATATCCGGATGTGTTTCTATAAGTTCAGCTGCTTTCAAAACAATTGCTGCCAATCCACCAGTAACATTTAATGCATCTGCATGATAGACATTTTCCATTCCCTCTGAAGCAATAATTGAATTTTGGTACGTACAAGATGGTTTGGATGAATACCCAACATGAATAATAATACACCCAGGATTTTCTTCCGTTATTCTTTTAAATACATTCTGATATTCATCTGGATTTGTTGCTGATGTTTTTGGTACTTTTTTAGTTTTTTGATAATAATCATAGACCTCTGTTACTTCTATTGAACCATCTTTATAAGATTTATCCCCCATTATTACATGCATAGGAACTACCTGAATATTATGTAATTTCACCAGGTCTTTCGGCATATCAGCTCCGCTCTCCGTTACTAAAATAATTTTTTTCATAGGGTTACCTCCATATCTTGTGAACGTGTTATAACATATTAATTTAATTGATTTTACCATTTCCACGTGAAATTAACAAACAGAACTTGTCCACTACGTTTTAGGTGACACCTAATAAATAAAAAAACAAATCACAGGCTATCACACCTGTGATTTGTATTTATTAACTTATCTAGATTTTTTTATAGTTTTTTAGAGAATATCGCTAATGCTAAGATGATTCCTAAACCTAATAACATAAGTGACGTTTGTGTTATTGAAATAATACCGAAAACCGCAACAAATGCAATTGCTACAGGAATCACCCATTTAATGAGGTTGTACCAAACGTTAAATAGACCAAACTTTATTGTGCCACCATTTGTAAGCTCGTCCTTAAGATCTTCCTTCTTAATAACCCAACCAACAAATACAGCTAATAATAAACCACCAATTGCTAAGAAAATCTTATCTGTTAGAATATCGAAGAAATCGAATGCGCCTACTCCTAGGAATGTAGAACCAGACATTAAACCCATAGAAAGTGAAGCGAAGACACCAGTTACTGCCATGATTGCACCAGTTATTAATACTGCTGTTTTTCTTACCATATTCTTTTGATCAATTAGGTAAGATACAACAACTTCAAATAATGAAACTGAAGAAGTCAATGCTGCAACTGAAAGTGCCACGAAGAACAATGCTGCTAAAATAACTCCTAAACCGCCACCCATATGGGCAAAAATTTGAGGAACAACAACAAATACAAGTCCTGGACCGCCTGCTGGCTCCATGCCAAATGCAAAGAGTGCTGGGAAAATTGCTATACCAGCAAGTAATGCAACACTTGTATCTAACGCAGTAATAATAAGCGCATTAGATTGTAAGTTTTCTTTTTTGCCTAAGTAACTACCATAAGTTATCATGCAGCCCATACCTAGGCTAAGTGAGAAGAAAGCTTGACCTAGTGCTGCAAGGAAAGTTGCACCATTTACCACTGAAAAATCTGGTTTAAACAAGAACTCAATACCGGCACCAGCACCTGGTAGTGTTACACTTCTAACCGCTAGGATTATAAGTATTATGAGAAGCGATGGCATTAATATTTTACCTGCTTTTTCAATGCCGCCAGAGATACCCTTTATAACAATAGCCATATTCAATGCTAAAAATGCTAACAACCATAAAAGTGGTTGAACTGGACTACTGATAAAGGCTCCAAAAGTATCGCCAATTGTACCTACATTACTTAAAAGTCCAGTGAATGATTTAAATACATAGGCTAATGCCCAGCCGCCTACTACAGGGTAGAACCCCATAATGAAGAATGCAGAAACAACACCTAAAACACCTGCAAAAGTCCAGCGTTTAGAATAGTGTTTATAAGCCCCTACTGCCGCAAGACTTGTTCTACGACCCACTGCAAGTTCTGCGGTCATAATACTAAGCCCGATAACAAAAACAAACCCTAAATAAATAATAATAAATGCACTACCACCGTTTTCACCAGCCATATACGGAAAACGCCAGATATTACCTAACCCAACAGCTGATCCAGCTGCTGCCATAATAAATCCCATACGCGATCCCCAATTTTCTCTGGGTTTGCTTGAATTGTCTTGTTTCATGATTTATGCCCCCTTTAAAATAATTTTATATTCAATGATACGCCATTAAATAACAATTGTAAGATGATGCAGTGATGTCGCAAACATCCGATAAGTTTATGAAAAGAAATACATTTTTCATTTTGAATATTCCGACAATTAAAGCTAATTTATTTATATCGGTCATTCTAAAATTTAATTTATATTATCATATTTCTAACTATATGTCAATTAATAATATCAAAGAACTTATATATGAGATAAAGTAAACATAAATTTATGGCTTATCTTAAAAAAGATAGGCCATTGTTTTTTTATATTTCCTTATACAATCTTTTCCATCACAAATTAACCAATCAATTTCACTAAAAATGACTCTAAGCCCTCCGCAAAATTTTCTTTGTCTGATATTATTGCATTTATCCCTCTCCTCTTTAACACTGCCTCTTGAACTGGATTTGGTTTTGCTAAAAAGATGTATGATTTTGGCCTAACATTAGAAACAGCTGAATTTACCCACAACTTATTTAATCTATAAAATAAAAATCTTAAATTAATATCATTGAGACTATATCCTATAAATAAAATGCTTTTACCTAATATATCTGAACGGAGTTTTATATCTAGTGGTGTTTCAAAACTTAGTCTTTCAAAATAACTGGACTCAGTTAATACTATAGATTTATCATCATCATCAAAGTCACCATGAAATTTAATAATTTGTGTTTCATCATTTTTAATATTTACTAAATCACCTACATTAGAAATTTTTTTATATTTTTTACCATAGTAATCGTATGCTTTTTCAATCCACCTATCATAATTTGTAGTATATATTATGGGCGCATCCAATTCTACAATCATTTTATGCACTTTTGATTCTGCAATGTTTATTGATGGGTCGTGCCATTTCCTATCCATCCAACTTCTAAGTGAGCTTATAGATTTTTTTTGTATTTCATAAAATTCTGCTAGTGCTAAAAAATCACCGAAAGAATTAAATACTTCATAATCATAGCCTAACTCCTCTGAAATATGGCTAATTAGCTCCTTCCAAGATGGTAATTTTAAATTCATAGAAACCCCGGTACCTATAAATAATATTACATTTTTGTTTTTTATCTGATTTACTAGATCAAACATCTCTTTACCTCCCAATCAATATCGGCCTTTTATTATAT
Source organism: Clostridium sp. (assembly GCA_038040705.1). Classification (GTDB taxonomy): domain Bacteria; phylum Bacillota; class Clostridia; order Clostridiales; family Clostridiaceae; genus Clostridium_AD. The sequence continues at coordinate 6,267 of JANZQE010000300.1, forward strand.
CATATGCTTTTCATTGCATTTAGAATTTAATTCCTGTAAATTATGATATACTATTCTTAGACAATATCTATTTTATGGTAATTTTCGAAAAAAAATAATATGGATGAGGTGGTCTTTTGAGTAATAAAATTCTAACCGGTAATGAAGCAATTAGTAGAGGTTTTTGGGAAGGTGGCGGAATGATTGCTTCCAGTTATCCTGGTTCTCCTACTGTGCAAATTTTAGATTCTTTAAAACAATATGAAGAGATTTATAGTGACTGGGGAACTAATGAAAAGGTTGCAATGGAAATTGCTATGGGTGCAAGCATTGCAGGAGCAAGAACAATGATTTCTATGAAACATGTAGGAATGAATATTGCAAGTGACCCCTTTATGACATTTACTCAAACAAAAACAAAGGGTGGTCTCATAGTAGTTGTAGGTGATGACCCTGGCCTATCAAGTTCACAAAATGAACAAGACAGCAGATTTTGGGGTAAGTTCGCTAATATCCCCATCTTGGACCCAAGCAGTCCCCAAGAGGCAAAAGATTTTGCAATGGAAGGATTAAAACTTAGTGAGAAATTCAATACGCCAGTTCTAATCAGAATCATGAGTAAGTTATGTCATTCTAGAGCAGCAGTGGAACTCGGCTCCCGAGAAGAATCTATCCCAGAAGGGTTTGTACCAGAACAGGGACGATACAGTATGCTTCCCCCCTACTCTAACCTTCAGCAGTACTTCATGAAAGAAAGAATGGAAAAACTTCAAATATTTAATGAAGAATATGAATATAATTACTTAGAGGAAGGAAAGGGCAAAGAATTTTTAATTATCACTTCTGGACTCATGTATGAATCTTTAAAGGAATTAGAATTAGAAAGTATAAGTATATTGAAATTAGGTATGATTTGGCCTCTTCCTATAGAAAAAATCAAAGAATTAAGTAAAGAATATACAAATATAATTGTACTTGAAGAGCTGTTACCTTTTATGGAAGAGGAACTTAAAGTAAATGGAATTACCGCAAAAGGAAAAGATTATTTTTCTTTTGCGGGTAGCCTCACTACTTACGATGTAAAAAGAGGATTAAAAAAAGCAGGGATTTTAGTAGATTATACTGATATAGAGTCACCACAAGAGGACGAAATTATTACAAGAACCCCTATGCTCTGCTCAGGGTGCCCTCACAGACCTATTTTTCATATTCTAAAGGCGAACAACGCAACGGTAATAGGTGATATAGGGTGTTATTCCTTAGGAATAAATGAGCCTTTTGAAGTACACAAGACAAACATAAGCATGGGTGCTTCCCTAGGAATGGCGCTTGGCGTTGCTACTGTTCATTCAAAAATAAAGAAAGAAAAATCCATAGTCGCTACAATTGGAGATGGAACTTTTTTTCATTCTGGAATGACAGGATTTATACAACTTGCTAAAACCACAGAAAATATAACAGTTATTGTAATGGATAATAGAACTACTGCCATGACTGGTGGCCAAAACACACCAACCACAGGAGACTATTTTAAAGAAGAACTCGGATATCATGCAAGTATACCTGATATTCTAAAGTCTTTTGGAATATCGGATATTACGGTAGTTGATCAATTTAAATATAAGGAAACAAAGGAAGCCATTCATAGTGCAATGAAGAGACCTGGACTCTGCGTAGTTGTAACAACTAGGCCATGTGCACTCAATTTTAAAATTAAGAGTCCTCATTTTTATGTTGATGAAGACCTTTGTATAAGCTGTAAAAATTGTATAAGAACGAACTGCCCTCCTATTTCTATGAAAATGTATCCTGGAAAGAAAAAGAAAAATTCTTATATAAATCCTGATATGTGTGTAGGTTGCTCCGTATGTTCACAAGTTTGCCCTGTTTCCGCAATAAAATGCAGTACTGAAAACGAACAAAAGGAAGTGAACTAAGATGGGAGTTACTAATATATATACAGCTGGCGTTGGTGGGCAAGGGTTAGTACTCACAACAGAAATAATAGTTGAAGTTGCTTTTTTAGAAGGTTTTGATGTTAAGAGTAACGATGTAATTGGACTCTCTCAAAGAGGTGGAAAGGTTTGGGGTAGTATACGGTTTGGTGAAAAAGTACATTCCGCACTTATACCATACGGCGAAGGCGATCTATTACTGTCAATGGAAGAGCTGGAAGGTTTAAGATTTTCTAGTTGTTTAAAAAAAGGTGCAAAGGTCATATTTAATGAAGAGGTTATTTTTCCTAACAGAGTACTTCTTGAAAAGGATGAATACCCTGAAAATATAAAAGCTGGTTTGGTAGAAAAAGGATATGATGTTGTTTCTGTAAACGCAAAAGAAATAGGAAAGACCCTTGGAAATATTAAAACGATCAACATTATTCTCTTGGGTAAGCTGTCTAACTATTTACCCTTCAAAGAAGCTACTTGGTTAAAAGTTATTGAAGAAAAGGTTCCACATAAAACTGTAGAAGTAAATTTTTCTGCTTTTAAAGCTGGAAGGCAATTATAAAAAAAAGGGAATTCTATATTTAGGATTCCCTTTTTTTTACTCAATTAGCAAATAAATATAGGCTCTTTACTTTAAATCCAAGTCCTTTAATAGGTCTTTTGCATTCTGAACATCCTCTAGCGGAACTTGTATTTCCATAGTATTATTAAATACAGCAAAATTTCTAATAAGCTCCCCTTTAATAAAATATTTTATTTCACCAGAATCTAAAATCGACTTAACTATAGGAATTATACTAATGTCACTTGTAACTGCTATAGTAATAAGTTCTACATACTCAAATTCGTCCCTTTCCAATTCCTCAATTGGCAACTCTGCAACCAATTTAATTTTACAATCTGTACAAAAATCAAATCCTTCTCTATACTCACATTTACATTTTGGACAAAACATTTTTATACCTCCCTGTTAGTTATGTAATCTTTTAAAAGTTGATCCATACTTCTTTTAATATTATAATACATTATAACATTTAAGGCAGTTTAATTGAAAATATTAAATATAATTGGCCATTTTATTATGGTATAATGTTAATAATAGTTCTTTTCATTTTAATCGCAAAAACTAATAGATATCCTCCCAGTTTATGTTATGATATTAAGATACAAAACAATAACTCGAAGTTGTTGTTTTGATAAAGTGGTTCCTTTAAAAAGTTAAGTACCTATTGAGTAAGAGAAGAGAGGTGTTCTATTATGAAAAAGAAATCAAATATTGCTATTTTGGCTATAATCCTTGTTATTGTCGCAGTATCTATATTTTCTAAACCAGATCAAACGTCAACAATTATTGATTTTAATGAATTTCAAACCAATTGGACAAATAATAATATAAAAAGCTTTGTGGTAGAAGATGATCAGAGATCAGTTTCGGGAACTTTAAAAAATGGAACTACATATAATACAGTTGTTCCATCCGCTAGGTTAAATCAGTTCCTTGAAGCTAATCCAAAAGGTTCAGATGT
>JANZQE010000301.1:0-16356 GCA_038040705.1 Clostridium sp.
AAATTTTATGGAATAATAATTTTTATAACTAATACGTTGTTATTTATACAAATGTTAACTTTAAATAAGTATTATGTTAAAGATGAATTTTTGCAAGGGATAAATAAAATATACAATTCAGAAAGTGTGATGCATGGAGGGATTATTAGCTATTCAATTGATGTACCAATGCACACATTATTTGGTGCTGCTTCAAGTTTTATAATTTTTATTGCTATTTACTTTATATGCTTAATTCTTATATTAAACATATCGTTACATGATACTTTTTATAGTATAAAGAATAAATTTATAGCTGCAAGGATGGCGAGGAAGAATTATAGTGATGAGCTATGTATAGATAATAATGACAAGGAGAAGGAATCAATAATTTCTAATAAAGGTAAAAATGAATATATTAAAGAAATTAGCAATAAAATTAAAATATTTGATTTTGTAAAATCAAATGATATTGATGGTGAATTTAGTGAGGTTAATAAAGTTGAAACTGTCAATAATGTTAAAGATGACCATGTTAGCATCTCTAAAGAAAAAGACGCAGGTAATTTTATTAATCAAGAATTAGAGCAAGAAATCAAGTTAAACAGTGCAAGTGCAAAGCCAAACCACAAATATGAGTATCCAACTGTAGGTTTATTAAATGAAAACATTACCTCAAAGATGAATAAAAACGACAAAAAAGATTTGCTTAATAATGCTAATAAGTTACAGGAAACACTAAGCAGTTTCGGTGTTGAAGCAAAAGTTATTCAAGTTACAAAAGGACCTTCTGTAACAAGGTTTGAGCTTCAACCAAACCCTGGTGTTAAGGTGAGCAAAATTGTAAACTTAGCAGATGATATTGCACTGAATTTAGCATCCTCAGGTGTAAGAATTGAGGCGCCTATACCTGGTAAAGCGGCTGTTGGAATTGAGGTTCCAAACAAGGAGTTAAGCGCAGTATACCTAAGAGAGGTAATAGAGTCTAATGAATTTTTAGCTTCAAATAAAAATTTATCTTTTTGTTTAGGAAAAGATATAGGTGGCAATTGTGTCGTATCAGATTTAACTAAAATGCCGCATATGCTGGTAGCAGGAGCTACAGGCTCAGGAAAGAGTGTTTGTATTAATTCATTAATAATAAGTTTATTATATAAATATTCTCCAGAGGATGTTAAACTCTTATTAATTGACCCTAAGGTGGTTGAATTAAATATGTATAATGGAATACCACACCTATTGATACCAGTTGTAACAGATCCCAAAAAATCTGCAGGGGCTTTAAATTGGGCTGTAAATGAAATGTCAAGAAGGTATAAAACCTTTGCTGACAATAATGTAAGAAGCATTGAAGGGTACAATGAATTAGTAAGCAAAGGAATTACAGAAAATAAATTACCATGGATTGTAATTATAATTGACGAGCTTGCAGACCTAATGATGGTCTGTGCTAATGATGTAGAAGAATATATTGGAAGACTGGCGCAAATGGCAAGAGCGGCGGGTATGCATTTAGTAATTGCTACGCAAAGGCCATCGGTTGATGTTATTACAGGTGTGATAAAGGCAAATATCCCTTCAAGAATATCTTTTGCAGTTTCCAGTCAAATAGATTCAAGAACAATATTAGATTCTGCTGGTGCAGAAAAACTACTAGGTAAAGGGGATATGCTTTTTTACCCAGTTGGAGAGGCTAAACCAATAAGAATACAAGGAGCTTTTGTATCACAAGAAGAGGTTGAACGAGTGGTGGCATTTATAAAAGACCAGGAGACAGAAGTTAATTATGAAAAAAACATAATAGATGAGATAGAAGGTAGTTTAAATAATAAAGATGCGGATGCGGATATTGATGAATTATTAAATGAGGCAATAAGAATAGTAGTTGAAAATGGTCAAGCCTCAACTTCGTTGTTGCAACGTAAGCTTAAAATAGGGTATAATAGAGCAGCAAGAATTATAGAACAAATGGAAGACCGTAGTATTATTTCAGGTAGAAATGGCAGTAAACCAAGAGACGTATTATTAAGCGATAGTGAATTAAAGGATTAGTTCAATAAGTTTCTGTAAGAAATATTGTAAATACACTTGTTTAATTTGCAAATCACATTTACAATAATTCATATGTACAAACAAATGTAGGAGGATGACCGGTGGAAAAATTGAAAGTTGGAGTTATAAATTTAGGTTGTGATAAAAACAGAATTGATAGTGAGATTATAATAAGCAGTTTAAGTGAAAAGTATGATATTACAAACGATCCTAAACTAGCGGATATAATTTTAGTAAATACTTGTGGATTCATAGAATCTTCTAAACAAGAATCAATAGATACTATTCTAGAAATGTCAGAATACAAAGAGAAATATAATTGCTCGGTGCTAATTGCAACAGGTTGTCTTACCCAGCGTTATGGGAAAGAACTGCTTGAACTTATGCCGGAGCTCGATATAATGCTCGGGGTAAATGATTATAACAAGTTATTAAGTAGTATAGAAGAGGTTCGGGGTAAAAATACGAAAGTTCAACATTGCAGTTATAGTGATGAAAATATTAATGAAGGACAAAGAGTATTAACTACGGGAAACTACTCTGCCTATGTAAGAATATCGGAAGGGTGCGATAATGCTTGTGCATATTGTGCAATACCCAAGATTAGAGGGAAATATAGAAGCAGAAAAATGGAGAATATTGTTCAGGAAGCTAGAGGCTTAATTGAACATGGTTGCAAGGAAATTATATTAGTTGCTCAAGATACAACTAGATATGGAATTGATTTATATGGTGAGAAAAATTTACATAAATTAATAAGAGAAATCTCTGAAATAGATGGAGTCCAGTGGATTAGAGTACTTTACTGCTATGCAGAGGAAATGACGGACGAAATAATTAAAGAAATATCTTTGAACGATAAAGTTTGTGAATATATAGATATACCAATTCAACATATAAGTGATGAAATCCTTAAATCTATGAAGAGAAAAGGAAGAAAGAATGTTATAATAGAAAACATAAACAAGATGAGAGCGAATATTTCAGGGGTAACTCTTAGAACTACGTTAATTGTTGGATTTCCTGGAGAAACAGAAGAAAACTTTGAAGAGTTAAAACAGTTTGTGAAGGAAACTAAATTTGATAAATTGGGAGTATTTAAATACTCTATGGAAGATGGGACTGCTGCTGCAGAAATGGGAAATCAAATTTCTGAAGAAGTAAAAGTGAAACGTGAACAAGAACTAATGATAATACAGCAAAGTATATCAAAGGGACTAAATAGTGAAAAAATAGGTAAAGTTTATGAAGTTCTAGTAGAAGGATTTGATGGCGAAATTTACTTTGGTAGAAATTATGAAATGGCACCAGAAGTTGATGGAACTATTTTCTTTGAGTCTGATAACACTTATAATAAGGGAGAATTTGTAAAGGTTAAAGTTACTAAGGCTTTAGAATATGATTTAATAGGAGTGGTGTGCTATGAATCTTGCTAATAAACTTACAATGCTTAGGATTTTTTTAGTACCTATATTTTTAATATTTATAGCAGTGCAGGGAATACCTTACGGAAGGGAGCTAGCTACATTTATTTTTATTGTAGCATCTCTTACCGACAAATTAGACGGTTATATAGCTAGAAGTAGAAATCAAATAACTAATTTTGGTAAGTTTATGGATCCTCTCGCCGATAAACTTTTAGTAACTGCTGCACTTGTTTCCCTGGTGGAACTTCAGATTGTACCTAGTTGGGTGGCTATGATTATAATTGCTAGAGAATTTGCAGTTTCAGGACTTAGGACAATAGCGGCTTCAGAAGGCAAAGTAATTGCTGCTAGCTGGTGGGGGAAAATTAAAACTGTTATACAAATAGTAGCGATAATTACAGCTCTATTAAACTTATCCTATGTAAACCCAGTAATAAATCCGATTTTAAATATATTAACTAATGTTTTTATGGCTGCGGCTGTAATTATAACGATAATATCAGGTATAGATTACTTTGTTAAAAACAAAGATACTATTAGAGTTGATAAGTGATTAAAATAATATGATTGGTTAATAATACAAACAAAAGTGATAATATAAAAACATTCTAAGGTAAAAACAAGTTTAAATTTTTATTATGGATGTTGACCATACAAAATAAATGATGTATACTTTAATTAGAACAAACGTTCGATAAAAAAAGGATGGTGAACCCTAACGGGAAATTTATGAATAATGATAAGTTAAAAGCCCTTGAAGCGGCTATGAGTCAAATAGAAAAGCAATTTGGAAAAGGTTCTATAATGAAACTTGGTGATAACAGCACTTTAAATCTAGATGCTATTTCCACTGGTTGTTTAGGACTTGACATAGGCCTCGGCATAGGTGGTGTGCCTAGAGGAAGAATGATTGAGATTTTCGGACCTGAATCTTCAGGTAAAACTACAGTTGCACTACATATAGTTGCAGAAGCACAGAAAGAAGGCGGCACAGCAGCATTTATTGATGTAGAACATGCTTTAGATCCTATTTACGCTAAATCACTAGGAATTGATATAGATGATTTAATAGTATCTCAACCAGATACCGGCGAGCAGGCTTTAGAGATTACAGAGGCCTTAGTTCGTTCAGGAGCTATTGATGTTATTGTTGTGGATTCAGTAGCTGCACTAGTACCTAAAGCCGAAATTGAAGGCGAAATGGGAGACTCTCACATAGGACTTCAAGCAAGACTTATGTCTCAAGCTTTACGAAAACTTGCTGGATCTATAAATAAATCAAAATGTGTTATTGTGTTTATAAATCAATTAAGAGAAAAAGTTGGAGTGATGTTTGGAAGTCCCGAAGTAACTCCAGGAGGTAGAGCATTAAAATTCTATGCGTCTATCAGATTAGATATCAGAAAAATAGATACCATAAAACAGGGTGATCAATTTATGGGGAATAGAACAAGAATAAAGATAGTTAAAAATAAAGTAGCGCCTCCCTTTAAACAAGCTGAATTTGATATTATGTACGGTGAAGGTATATCTAGAGAGGGAGATGTTTTAGATATAGGAGTTAAAGAAGAAATTGTACAAAAGAGTGGGGCATGGTTTGCTTATGGAGATGCACGTCTTGGACAGGGAAGAGAAAATGCAAAAAACTATTTCAAAGAAAATCCTTTGCTTATGTTAGAAATAGAAAATAAAATCAGAGAAAAATATGCACTACCATTATCAAAAGGACCAGCAATTGATAAAAAGGATATAAAAGAAGTTAAAGAAGTTAAAGCAGCAAAATAAATGTGAAAGCAAGTTTTTACTTGCTTTTTTCTTTAATAATTATTAAATTAGTATTTTAGATGTTATAATCTTGACATTAGTATAAAAGTAATATAAAATAAATACAAATACTGGTTTAGTATATTAAAATTATTAGAAATTTAATAAATATGACACCTTTTCTAGCTTTCGTATTTACTCTTAAATAGATTCGAAAATAAGCAAAGGAGGTGTTGATAATCATGGAAGATATTAGTATTACAATGATCATATTAGTTTGTGCTATTGTGGTTGTTATTTTTGTAGGTATTGTTGCTGTAATTTATTTTAGAAAAAATATATCTCAAGCAAATATTTCTGAGGCTGAAAAAGAAGCTAAAAAAATTATTGACGATAGCGTAAAAGAAGCTGAAACAAGGAAGAAAGAAGCTATTTTAGAAGCCAAAGAAGAGGTTCACAGACTCAGAACTGATTTAGAAAAAGAATCAAGAGAAAGACGTAATGAAGTTCAAAGGTTAGAAAGAAGAAATATCCAAAGAGAAGAATCTTTAGATAAAAAAAGTGACGTGTTGGAGAGAAAAGAAGAAAATCTTAATAAAAAGCAACAAGATGTTGAAATGCTAGAAGCTAGTATTAAAGATTTGCACACAAAGCAAAGGGAAGAGTTAGAAAGATTGTCAGGTTTAACATCTGATGAGGCAAAACAGGTTTTATTAGATGAAATTAAAAAAGAAATCAAACATGATGCTGCAGTTATGATTAAGGAAATTGAAACTAAGGCAAAAGAAGAAGCGGACAAAAAAGCAAGGGAAATAATCACTTATGCTATTCAAAGATGTGCTGCTGATCACGTTGCAGAAACAACAGTTCATGTGGTTTCACTTCCTAATGATGAGATGAAAGGAAGAATAATAGGTAGAGAGGGTAGAAATATTCGAACTCTTGAAACACTTACAGGAGTGGATCTTATAATAGATGATACACCTGAAGCAGTAATTCTTTCGGCATTTGATCCTATAAGGCGTGAGGTTGCAAGGATTGCACTTGAGAAGCTAATAGTGGATGGAAGAATTCATCCAGCAAGAATCGAGGAAATGGTCGAAAAAGCTAAAAAAGAGGTTGATAGTGATATCAAAGAAGAAGGAGAGCAAGCGACCTTTGAAACGGGTGTGCATGGTCTTCATTCAGAAATTGTTAGGCTACTTGGAAGACTTAAATACAGAACTAGTTATGGTCAAAATGTATTAAAACATTCTATAGAAGTTTCATATTTAGCAGGACTTATGGCCTCTGAACTTGGAATTGATCCTACCCTTGCTAAAAGGTGCGGATTGCTCCACGATATAGGTAAAGCTGTGGACCATGAAGTTGAAGGACCGCATGCACTTATAGGTGCAGAAATAGCAAAAAAACACCATGAATCACCAAGTGTGGTAAATGCTATTGCAGCACATCATGGTGATGTTGAGCTCCAATCCCTTGAGGCAATACTAGTTCAAGCAGCAGATGCTATATCAGCTGCAAGACCAGGTGCAAGAAGAGAGACATTAGAAGCTTACATTAAAAGGTTAGAAAAATTAGAAGAAATTGCGAATTCATATGAAGGTGTAGAAAAGTCATATGCTATTCAAGCTGGAAGAGAAGTTAGAATTATGATTAAACCTGATATAATTGATGATGCAGGAGCGGTCGAAATGGCAAGAAATCTAGTTAAAAGAATTGAAAATGAATTAGAATATCCTGGCCAAATTAAAGTTAATGTAATCAGAGAAACAAGGGCTATTGATTATGCAAAGTAAACTAACATAATATTGAATCCTCTTAAAATTTAGGAAACTTCCAAATTTTAAGAGGATTTTTTCTATATTTGTAGAATAGTATAAATATAGCAATTTAATGCACTAATAGGAGGAGTATTATGGAAGTATTAAAAGTCTCAGCAAAATCTAGTCCAAATTCGGTAGCAGGAGCTCTAGCAGGAGTTATTAGGGAAAAAGGAACCGCAGAATTACAGGCGATAGGTGCTGGTGCAATAAACCAAGCAGTAAAGGCTATTGCTATAGCAAGAGGCTTTGTTGCGCCAAGTGGTGTTGATTTAGTTTGTATACCTGCATTTACAGATGTTATAATAGAAGGTGAAGAAAGAACGGCAATTAAGTTAATAATTCAATCTAGATAATAAGTATACAGAGGGCTTGCGTTGCAAGTCCTCTATTTTTTTATAGCAAATTAGAAATTATACATTATTTAGAATAATAAAGTCATTCTATTTACATTACAAAAAAAAGGTGATATATTTATAAGATATTAATTATATCATTTTAAAGGATGCAAAAAAGTAATAATATAAGTAACTAATTTAATAAAATACATAAGTATTGGGGGATAAAAATGATGTTATCTAAAAAAGCTAAAGGAATATCGAAGTCTTTAACATTAGACATAACTGCAAAGGCAAAAAAAATGAGGGCTGATGGTATAGATGTCATAGGATTTGGTGCAGGTGAACCTGATTTTAATACGCCTCAAAACATTGCAGATGCAGCGATAAAAGCAATTCAAGATGGAATGACAAAGTATACAGCTACATCAGGTATTATTGAATTAAAGAAGGCAATAATTCAAAAATTCAAACTAGAAAACAAATTGAGTTATGAACCAGCTCAAATTATAGTCTCAACAGGAGCAAAACAATGCTTAGCTAATGTTTTTGAAGCTATTTTAAATCCAGGAGATGAAGTTTTAATAGGAATTCCGTATTGGGTTAGTTATCCAGAATTAGTTAAATTAGCAGATGGAAAGCCTATCTATATAGAAACAGAGGAAAGTAATAAATTTAAATTAACAATTGAAAATCTTAGTAAAGCAATAACTTCTAAATCTAAAGCATTAGTATTAAATAGTCCCAATAATCCTACTGGAACAGTATATACAAAAGCAGAACTTATTGAAATTGCTGATTTTGCAAAAGTAAATGATTTGATTATAATATCAGATGAAATATATGAAAAATTGTTATATGGAACTAACAAGCATATTAGTATAGCAAGTCTTTCAGAAGACGCATATGGCAGAACAATTGTAATTAATGGTGTGTCTAAGGCTTATGCTATGACAGGATGGAGAATAGGTTATGCTGCGGGGAGCACTGAGATAATATCATTAATGACGAATATTCAAAGCCATACTACATCTAATCCAACTTCAATTGCTCAATATGCATCAGTTGAAGCACTAAACGGTAAGCAAGAAGACATGAAGAAAATGATTGAACAATTTAGGTTAAGAAGAGATTATATGGTAGAAACAATAAATAGTATAAATAATTTATCTTGCATAAGTCCAGAAGGTGCTTTTTATGTTATGGTTAATATATCTAATGTTTTAAATAAATCAGTTAATGGAAAAGTTATAAGTAATTCAATCCAATTTTCAGATCTTTTACTGGAAGTAGAAAAAGTTGCGGTTATACCTGGGATAGCATTTGGAGTTGATAATTTTATTAGAATATCTTATGCGACTTCAATGGAAAATATAATAAATGGACTTAACAGAATAGAAAGGTTTGTTTCTGATATATAAAATTGATTCACATATTTTTTAATGATACTATTATAAAAAAAATGAGGTGAAGTAAATTGATATCAAAAGAAGTTATGGTTAGTAACCCTAAGGGGCTACATGCAAGGCCGGCTACATTATTAGTAAGAAAAGCTTCTTCTTTTAAATCAGATATAAGTATAGAATATATGGGTAAAAAAGCAAACATTAAAAGCTTAATAGGTATTCTATCTTTAGGAGTTGGATCTAATAATATTGTAAACGTTATAGTAAATGGGCTTGACGAAAAATTTGCATTAGAACAAATAGTAAAACTAATTAATGAATTAGAGGATTAATTATAGCCTATATATTTTAAAAAGCTGCTAACTTACTGTTTGCAGCTTTTTAAAATATATAGGCCATAACAAATGTTAAAGGAGAAGATATATGTTAAATAATATTATGGAACACAATCGCACGTCTGATGTAATTTCAGATAAAAAGCATTTTATATGGTATTTTCTTGAAATCAAAGCAAGAAAAAGTGCTTACACATCTAAGAGCTATGAACGAGATATAAAAGATTTCTTTTGCGTTGATTCCATTTGTGAAATCACAATGGAGGATATTAAGAAAGTAACATTAATACATACACAGAATTTTATAATAGAATTAACAGATAAAAATATGTCATCTTCTACTATAAATAGAAAAATATCATCACTCAGCGCACTCTATAAGTGGATGCTAAAATATCAAGATAATTCTACAGGTGTTCATATAATTAAATATAATCCCTTTGGCAATCTAAAAGAAGAAAGACCTGTTATAAATAATGTGGAAACCGAGTTTTTAACAAAAGATGAGTGTAAAACTTTACTCGGTAGTATAGATACATCTACTATATTAGGACATAGAAATAAAACTATATTAGTACTGGCTTTAACCACCGCTTTAAGAAAGTCTGAGATTATAAATATCAAAATTAAGCATATTACCGAGCGTTCTGGTTATGATGTAGTAAGAGTAATTAGAAAAGGTGGTAAGGAGGATATAGTAAAACTTCAAGGTAACGTTCTTGCAATGATTAATGAATATATTCTGATTAGTAAAAGAAGTATGTTAGCGAGTGGTGAGGAGTATTTATTCATTGGCCACTCAACTAATGGAAAAAACAAAGAAAAATTAAATGCAAGTACTTTAAATTACATGATAAAAAAAGTATGCAGAAATGCAGGTATAGAAAAAAATTTGCGAGTTCATTCTACTAGACATACGGCCATTACACTAGCAATTTTAGCAGGGGCTACAGTGGAGAAAGTTAGAGACTTTGCTGCGCACAAGAATTTGGCTACAACTAATAGATATATTCATTCTATAGATAAGTTGAAAAACAATGCTGGAGACTTGATTGATTTGTTTTGAAGGGGGATGCGTGGATAGAAGAGCACAAAGGGTACCATTTACACTCTAAGTCATCACCAGTCTTATGAGAAGGCGTAGTAGTAATTCAATTTGATGATCTATAATTGTCTTGGAAGTAAAATTAATGAAAAGAAAAACATAGGAGGAAAAGATGAAAATAGGATATGCATGTATACCACTTACAACAAATGCAAGAACGAATAGAAGATTAATGCTAAAAAACTTTTCTGAAAAGATGTTTTTAGAGGTACTAGAGCAAAACTTGATAGATTTAAGATTAATACTAGAGAATAATGAGAAATTCAATATAAAGTTATTTAGAATAAGTTCGGATATAATCCCCTTAGGAAGCCACCATATTAATGAGGTGATCTGGGATACCTATTATCAAAAGGAATTAAGTGAAATAGGGGAATATATAAAAGAATGTGGTATGAGGGTATCTATGCACCCGGGCCAGTATACTGTGCTTAATGCTGAAAAGGAAGATATTGTAGCAAAAGCAATTAAGGATTTGGAATATCATGCTAGGTTTCTAGACTCATTAGGTGTGGACGTGAGTAATAAGATAATACTGCATATTGGTGGCGCTTATGGAGATAAGGATGCTGCTATGAATAGGTTTATAGAAAATTTCAAAAGGTTACCAGTTTATGTGAAAAATAGACTTGTAATTGAAAACGATGATAGGATTTTCAATATTGAAGACCTTCTTTTTGTAAGTAGTAAAATCAATATTCCGGTAATATTTGATAACCTTCACCATGAATGTAATCATGAAATAGATACTCCTATAAAAGAGATAATGAATAAGGTAGCTAAAACTTGGAGTGTCAAAGATGGAAATATAAAAGTTCACTATAGTCAACAAAATTTACAAAAACATATAGGTGCTCATTCAATTTCTATAACAGTTAAAAAATTTCTAGAATACTATGGAGAGGTTAAAGAATTTAATTTAGATATTATGATGGAAGTAAAAGATAAGGATATTTCGGCTATAAAATGCAATCTTATAGTTGATAATATGAAAAGTAAATTAAAACATGTAATTATAGAAAAACAATGGGCGAAATATAAATATCTACTGATGGAAAGAAATTATAAATATTACAAAGAATGTAGCCGTCTTGTAAAAGAAAATTGTAGTATTCAAGAATTTTACGAGTATACAGATGAAATAATGAGTCTTGATGTAGAGGATGGAAGTTTTATTAATACCGCAGAACACGTTTGGGGATATGTGAAAAATGATGCTTCAGAAAAAGAACAAATACATTTTACGAAAATTCTTTCTGATATGGATAATAAAGAAAAGGTTAAGATTTATTTGAAAAAATTATGTAACAAATATAATGCTAAATATATGATTGACTCTTATTACTTTTACTATTAAGCCTAGGTAAGAGAAAAAAAGATGTTACATAAAAAACAGAATATAAAATAAGTAGCAGGAGGATTTAAAAATGTCTTACAATATTGAAATAATTAGAAAAGAGCAGCATAAAACAAGTGAATGGTCTGGTGGTACAACAACTGAGCTATATATTTATCCAAGGGGCTCAATATATAGTGAACGCGATTTTAAGTGGAGGCTTAGTTCTGCAGTGGTTGAAGTAGAACACTCTATATTCACACCGCTGCAAGGGATATCTAGACTTATTATGATTATCAAAGGGGAACTGCATCTTTGCCATGAAGGCCATCATAAGGCTGATCTAAAAGCATATGATCAGGACAGCTTTAATGGAGATTGGACAACGACAGGTTTTGGTAAAGTTACAGATTTTAATTTAATGATGGCCAAAGGTTACAACGGAAAATTAGAATCAATTGAACTTAATAAAGATGAATTTAAAAATATAATATTACATAATAATGTGAAGGATGTTGAAAAATTATCTCGAATCACAGAAGCGTTTTATATAGTGAAAGGTCATGTGGAAATTGATTCAGAAACAAAGGGGAAATTAAAACTTAATCAGGGCGATTTGGCATTAGTAACTAAAACAGAGGAAGAAAATACTTTGGAACTTAAGATTTATAATAACAGTGCGGAAGAAACTAAAATTATAAGGGCTAAAATTCTTAAAGTAAAAAATATTTGATAAATTAATGAAAATAAAGTATTATACATATATTCATATATATATAGGGGGTAAGCATGAACAAGTTGGACTGGCGTGTAAAATTTTCTGCATTATTAATACTTTCATCAATATTATTATATTCTTTTCACTATATTGTGTTTAAAGATGCTCATCATTTATTCATATTTCTAGTAGGTGAATTAGCATTTATACCTATAGAGGTTTTATTGGTAACATTAGTTATTGACAGGGTTATTAAAGAAAGAGAAATTGAAGCCTTATTAGAAAAACTTAATTTAATAATAGGAGTATTTTTCAATGAAGTAGGAACTACTATTTTAAAAAGCTGCACATCGATTGATCCGAATGTTGATAAAATAGCGGATTTTTTAATAGTTGATCCAAGTTGGGAAGAAAGGGATTTCAAAGAAGCGATAGAAAAATGCAAAAATTATGATTATGAAATTGAGTTTGATAAAGTAGATTTGGATAAAATTAAAGAATTCCTTTTATCTAAAAGACAATTTTTAATGAAATTATTAGAAAATCCAAATTTATTAGAGCATGAAACTTTCACGCATTTATTAACTGCAGTTTTTCATTTAGAAGATGAGCTATCTTCAAGAAATTTATCAGACCTACGGGATGATGAAAAAGAACATTTAGAAATTGATATAAAAAGGGTATATGGAGCAATTGTAAGCCAATGGCTTTTGTATATGAAACATCTAAAAAACACTTTTCCATATTTATTTGTTACAGCGATGTCAAAGAATCCATTTGATACGCGCACTAAAGAGGAAATAGAAAAATACATTAAGGTTACCTATTACAGTAAATAATTTTTTTGTGTAAGAAAATATAAAAAAAAGCAAACATTCGTTTGTATAAAATTCAATTTTGTTGTCAATAATTTAGAAAATTATTAAACAAACAAAGGAGAGATAATATGAACAATGTATCATTAATAGGCAGAATAACAAAAGATTTAGAACTTAAAGATTTTAATGAAGGAAAAGGGTTTTATACTAAATTCACATTGGCTATAAATAGAACACCGCGTAAGGACGCGCAACCTGAGACAGATTTTATAAGTATTTTGGTATGGAATTCTTTAGCTGAAACAATGTGTAGATTTTTAGGTAAAGGAAGTCAAATTGGTATAACTGGTAAACTTTGCAGTAGTATTTATACAGATAAGGATGGAAACAAAAGATATAATATAGAAGTTGTAGCTGAAGATTTTAAGTTTCTAGATAAAAAGAAAGAAATAGTATAAATTATTTTACTAGGATTAGTTAGGAAAGAGAATGCATTTGTAGTAATATATAGGTACTAATTTATATAATATGGAGGTGCGTTTATGAAGACTATTGTTGTTGCAGGAGGATGTTTTTGGGGTATAGAAGCTTATATGTCAAGAATAAATGGTATCATAGAAACAGTGGTTGGTTATGCAAATGGTAAAGTGAAAGATCCCACATACAATCAGGTTTGTGATGGAGAAACAGGTCATGCCGAGGCCTGTTTAGTAAGTTACGATGAAGAAGTAATATCACTAGAAAAAATATTAAACAAGTTTTGGGGAATAATAGATCCTACGGTTTCTAATAGACAAGGACCGGATATAGGTAGCCAATATAGAAGTGGTATTTATTATGCTGATAAATTGGATTTAGAAATCATATTAAAAACTAAAGATGAAGTACAAAGTAATTATAATAAGAAAATAGTTACAGAAATACAGCCACTTTCTTGTTTTTATGATGCAGAAGATTATCATCAAAAGTATCTACAAAAAAATCCAGGAGGCTACTGTCACATTAATTTAAACGATAATTAAGATGAAATCGATAAAAACATGAGTTTATTATTTTAATCTTGAAAACTCCTTGGTTACCCAAGGAGTTTTTTAAGTTATAATTTATATTAGACAAAATATATAGTTGTAGGTATAATTACATCATAATGTTATGAAGGGGAGGATTTACTTGTCAACTAAAAGATTGCTTGATAATGATGAAGAAATTATAAAAAAATGGCAATTGTTTGTTTCGGAAGGTGTTTTAGATAAAAAAGGTCTTCGAGACATTATTTCAAAGTCATGGGAAAGATGTAAATTATATGGTATAGATCCCTATGAAAACAATTTTTCTGTTGACATTACTGAAGATGATCTGAAAAAGAAGTATAAGGAATTTTCACCCCTACTAGAGACTGCAAAACCATTAATGCAAACACTGTATAACTTGATTCAAAATTCAGATTTTATGATTAGGGTAACAGATGGAGACGGATATGTATTGGAACATATAGGAGATGATAGCTTAATACATCATCATGATTTTCTGGTATTACAAGATGGATATAATATAAGTGAAGATGTAATAGGCACTAATGCCATTGGACTTTCATTAATAACGGGTGAGCCAATACAAGTCCTTGGCGGCGAACATTATTTATATAAGTATCATAAGTGGACTTCTTCTGCATGCCCTATAAAAGATGAGGACAACGGAATTTTAGGGGTGTTAAGTATTACAGGTAACTATGAGTTTGTACATCCACATACTTTAGGTATGGTAGTAGCTGCAGCAAAAGCCATAGAAAAAGAAATGAAGCTTGAAAATTCTAATAAAAAATTAAAAATAGTTAATGAACAATTTTATCAAATTACAGAATCGATTTCAGAGGGGATTATTAGAATAGATAGTCACGGTGAAATAACCAGTATGAATAGATTTGCAAGAAAATTATTGGGGTATAACGGAAAAGGAAAATACAATTTACACATAAGTGATGTTTTATCTACTAATTGTAAAAAAGATATTCTAGGCGCTGTAAATAAGGGAAAAGGATATCAAGAGGAAGAAATTGATTTCACTACAAAATCGGGTACCAATAAAACGTGTATAGTTAGTGTTACTCCCATAAGGCTTTTTAGTCCTTCAGACTTAGGTGGTGGGGTAATTACTTTTAAAGAAAATAAAGCCGTTCTAAGTATGATTAATAAAATTGTTGGAGCGAATGCAAGATTTACATTTGATGATATATTTGGCAAGAGTGAAAATATAGCTCATTCAATCAAAATTGCAACAATAGCGTCTAAGAATGACGCTACTATACTACTTCAAGGCGAGAGTGGAACAGGAAAAGAAATGTTTGCACAAGCTATTCATAACGCTAGTAGAAGAAAAGATAGACCTTTTGTATTTTTAAATTGTGGTGCTATTCCCCGCAATTTAGTTTCCAGCGAACTGTTTGGGTATGTGGAAGGTGCGTTTACGGGGGCTAAAAGAGGTGGGCATCCAGGGAAATTTGAACTTGCTGATGGAGGAACAATATTTCTTGATGAAATAGGAGATATGCCTCTAGATGTTCAGGTAAGTTTACTTAGAGTTTTAGAAGAACGTAATGTAGTAAGGGTTGGAGGACATGATGTTATACCGATAAATGTTAGAGTTATAGCGGCCTCAAACAAAGATTTGAAAAAAGAAGTTGCCCTAGGAAAATTCCGAAGTGATTTTTTTTATAGAATAAATGTTATGCCTATTTATATAAATTCTCTTAGGGAAAGAAAAGAGGATATTAAGATATTTATTGATTATTTTTATGAGGAATTCTGTGAGTCAAACGATAAGAACATAAAAAAGATTCATGAAAGCTTTTATGAAGGTATGATTAATTATAATTGGCCAGGAAATGTTCGCGAACTACAAAATGTTATGCAACTTGTATTAAATATAGCTGAAAATAACAGTGTACTTACAGGTGTTAACTTACCAAGTTATATAAGGGAAAAAGAAAATGTTGGAGAAACAAGTGGCATAAAACAACTACTGACATTAGAACAAATTGAAAAGAATACTATTATGCAGACATTAATAGATGTAAATGATAATATGGCAGCTGCTTCTAGAATATTAGGTATAGGGAGAAGCACACTGTATAGGAAGATGGAAAAATATAAATTAGTTAATAGATAGATATTTTTTGAATTAAGTAATAGTTAACGTGAAATAAAGTATGGAATACTACTTTATGCAATTACTATATCTGTGTCGACATGATACATA
>JANZQE010000302.1:0-5797 GCA_038040705.1 Clostridium sp.
GTAATCATGTGGAAATTTATATTGAGGGCGGGATAAGAGAATCTTATCCTATGCAAGGATTAGCTACAGCAGTTTATGTTAATGAAGCTAATAAGTAACTTGTAGTAAAGTTATTGATAAACATTAAAAAAGCTTAGAAACTGTGAGGTTTCTAAGCTTTTTTAATGTTAAAAGGATTGTAATTTTATAATTATTTTATACTTCCTGCAGCAATAGATTTTATAATATGTTTTTGTGCTATAAAATAAAATATTATAACAGGAATAATTGCTAATGTTAGCCCTGCAAGGGCTAAATTCCATTGTTTTGTATATTCACCGAAGAAATAAAAAGTTCTTAGTGGTAATGTTTGCGTATCTGGTTTGTTGATAACCAAAGATGGTAACAAAAAGTCATTCCAGATCCAAACGGTGTTTAAAATAGCAACTGTAACAGTTATTGGCTTTAATAGTGGGAATATTATGTACCAAAAGGTTTGGGCTTTACTGCAGCCATCTAACATGGAAGCCTCATCTAACTCTTTAGGAATCCCTTTTACAAAACCATGATACAAGAATATGGATAAGGCAGATCCAAAGCCAAGATACATAAATATTAATCCGCTCATATTCAAGAATCCGATTTTACCCATAAGCCTAACTAGGGGCAACATGATGGCTTGAAAAGGTATTAACATGGATGAAATAAATAACAAAAGAATAGCATTGCTAAGTTTTGATTTTGTTCGTTCTAGCATCCAGCCTGCCATTGACGCAAATATTGCAATAACAATGACGCTACCAATTGTTATTATTAAAGAATTCGTAATTGTATTTAAATAATCTAACCTATCAAAGGCTTCTTTATAGTTATTAAAATTGAACATTTTAGGCAAAGATAGTACACTCGTAAATAATTCTTTTTTTGTTTTAAATGAATTTATAATAATAATATAAAAAGGAGATAAAAATAACATACCTAAGGCAATGCTAGCTAATACTAAAGAGAATTTACCAGGTTGAAATTTCTTATTTTGCTTTATCATGCTTCCACCTCTTTTTTCTTGGAAAGGTATACTTGTGTTAAAGTTATCCCACCAACGATTATAAGAAACATAACAGCTTTTGCTTGAGCTACACCCATTTGATTAAATTTGAATGCAGTGTTGTAAATATTCATAGCTAGCATCTGTGTTGAATTATGAGGTCCACCTGCAGTTAAGGATAAATTTTGATCATATAGTTTAAAGGAATTAGATAAAGTCAAAAATAAACTTACTGTGAATGCAGGCCCTACCATAGGGAATGTAATGTTTTTTAGTTTTGTCCATGCATTTGCACCATCGATTTCAGCTGCTTCCATAAGTTCAGGTGGTATATTCTGAAGAGCAGCTACATAAATAATCATTAAATATCCAGACATTTGCCAGGACATTAAAATTACTAATCCCCAAAATCCAGTAGTGCCGCCGGATAACCATCCTAACATCCACTTTTGATTGAGAATATTTCCAATATTAGCAAAGACTTCTATAAAAATAAACTGCCAAATAAATCCAAGTATAAGTCCTCCTATAAAATTGGGCATGAAGAATATAGTTCTAAGTAAATTATTACCCTTCATTCCGTTAGTTACGAGTAAAGCAAGTCCAAAACCTATAAGGTTTGTTACAATTACTGAAACTATAGTGAATAATGCAGTGAATTTAAATGAATCTAGGAAGGTAGTATCATTAAATGCAGTTACATAGTTTGTAAAACCAGTCCAGTTTGTCTTAGATCCAATTCCGTTCCAGTCTGTAAAAGAGTAGTAAATTCCAAAAAGTAATGGTATGAGTACTACTAAAGTGAATACTGCTAAAATTGGACCAACAAACATCCAGAAAGATAAATTAAATTTTTTCTTTATTTTAATTTTTTCCTTTGTCTTATTTTTTTTCATTACATTAACTCCTTTCGCGTAGATGCCCTAATATTAATATAATCCTGGAAGAGATTTCAACTTTTCCAGGATTATGAACTCTTAAGTATTATTCTTTTATATTATTATTTTCTTGCGTCTGCCCAGGTTTTCTTTGCGTTCTCTACTAATTTATCCCATGTGATATCACCAGCAGTATATTTTTGAATATCTGCTCCTAGTAACTCCATGCCCCAACCAGTAGGATATCCCATAAATACCCATGACATTGTATTTCCTTCGTTTGAGTATCTAAGAACTTCTTGTCCTAGTGCATCTGCAGGTTGTAAGTTTTCACCTTCGAAGCCTTTGAAAGCTGGTATAAACTTAAAGTCTTTGATAATCATTTCTTTACCTCTATCAGAAGTATATAACCAGTTTAAAAAGTCTGCAGCAGCAGCTTTGTCTGTATCACTTTTTGTACTGTTAACAGCCCAGTACATTGGTACTCCAACTGGAATAGAACCTTCTTTAACTCCATCTAAAACCATTGGTAACATACCAATATTTTTGGATAGCTCTGGATCAATACCATCGATAGAGCCGAAAGCCCAGTTTCCTTGTTGAATTATTGCTACTTTACCCATGGAAAACATTTTTTCAACTTGAGTAGAGTAATCTACACTGTTAATTGATTTATTAGAACCATCTGGTTTGTATGCATATTTAATTTGTAGATCTAATAACTTCTTTAATGGTTCATTATGTTTAAATGTTATTTCTTTTGCATTAAATGCATCTACAACTGTTGGAAATTCATTTGCAAAAGCAACATTAGATAAATGTAATCCTGTTACCCAAGTTTCCTTGCCAGGTACAGCAAATACTGCATCTAATTTTAAGTCTTTTTTCTTTTCATCTAAGATTTTTACTGCTGCTTCTAAATCTGCATATGTCTTAATTGCTGAAGCATCTATTCCTGCTGTTTTAAACATTTCTTTATTGTAAATTAGGCCGTATCCCTCTTGGTTAAATGGCATACCGTAAAGTTTGCCATCCATTTGTACAGCATCTAAAGTTCCTTCGAAAGCTTGTGGTACCCATGGTTGGCTTGATAAATCTTCAAGCTTTTCTTTCCAGTCAAGTGCATCTTGAGTTCCACCTATATTGTATATGGTTGGTTCTTGTCCTGATGCAAATTTAGATTTTAAAGCTGCACCGTAGTCATCCCCACCACCAACTGTTTGCACATTGATTGTAACATTTTCATTTAATGCCATGTATTCTTTTGTAGCAGCTTCAAGAGCGTCTTTAGCCTCAACTTTAAATTGGAATATGTCAACTACGGCTGCCTTTGCTTCCACCTTATCTGTTTCTTTTGGAACTTCATTATTTGTGTTTTTACTACAACCAGACAACATGCCTGCCATTATAGCAATTGTACATGTAACTGCAATAAGTTTTTTGGTATTTTTCATTATTTATACCCCCCATATTTAATTTACTATTAGTTGTGCAATCGTTTGCTCTAATATTATGATAAACCATCTAAAGAGCATTGTCAATATAGAAATGCTTTTATATGGTAAATATATTTCTACAAATTTTACATTGGAAAATAGCATCTCAAGTCATAATTTTTTATTAAAACACTCTAATATTTTTTGATCTAATGCCATGTCAGAATATAAAAAATAGACTAAATATGGTATAATTAATGAATTAAAAAAATATTTCAGAAATAAAATTAGATATTAAATATTGAAATGAGGATGAATATATGAGTATTACAAAAGATGAGAAACCTATTGATATTTTTACTTTAAAAAATTCAAAGGGAGTAGAGGTTCAAATAACTAACCTTGGTGGAATAGTTGTTAGTATTAAAGTCCCAGATCGTTTTGGAACGTTTGCAGATGTAGTTTTAGGATATGATAAATTAGATGATTATTTCCACAATATTAATAATTTTGGAGCAATTATAGGACGATATGCTAATAGAATTGAGAATGCTAGATTTGAATTGAATGGAGAAGAATATAAGCTAAGTAAAAACAATGGAAACCATTTAATACACGGAGGCTTTGTAGGTTTTGATAAAGTTGTATGGAATGCGAATATTATAAAAAAAGAAGTTGAAGAGTCTTTAGAACTTACTTATACCAGTGTTGATGGCGAAGAGGGGTTCCCTGGAGAGCTTAAGGTGAAGGTTACTTATACTTTAACAGCGGATAATTCGCTAAAAATAGAATATTTTGCGGTTTCTGATAAGGATACAGTAGTTAATTTAACCAATCACTCATACTTTAATTTATTAGGTCGGGGAGATTTAGATATTTTGTCCCATGAGCTAATGATAGATGCTGACTATTTCACTATTATAAATGATGAATGTATTCCAAATGGAGAAATTAGTTCAGTAGTGGATACTCCTTTTGATTTTAGAAACCTTAAGAATGTCGGCTTAGATTTATTAACTGAAAACCAGCAGCTTAAATATGGTGGTGGTTATGATCATAATTTCATATTAAAGGTAGATGGAAAAACTCCACAAAAATTTGCAGAACTGTATGAAGCAAAAACTGGTAGGCTTATGGAAGCATATACTACAATGCCAGGAGTTCAGCTTTATACAACTAACAATTTAAATACCGATAGACCAGGAAAAGATGGAGAGGCATATGTAAAAAGAAATGCTGTATGCTTAGAAACTCAATTTTTTCCTAATTCATTAGAGCACAAGAATTTTCCTTCTCCAATACTTAAAAAAGGTGAAGAATTTAAGCATACTACAATTTATAAATTTTCAACTAGATAGAAGAACAAAAATAAACTATATTATTATGTTATAATGTAATGTAAGGATTTTAAATTTCATAAGAAGTGGGGGCCGCAGGATGTTTAGTCCAATAAAGACTACAAAAGTTTATGAACAAGTAATACTACAAATAAAAGACATGATTGATAAAGGTATTCTTAAAAAAGGCGATAAGCTTCCATCAGAGAGGGCTTTAGTCGAACAATTACAGATAAGTAGAACTTCTATTCGTGAAGCACTTAGGGCACTCGAAGTTATTGGACTTATAGATTGTAGACAAGGGGAAGGTAACTATATAAAGGCAAGTTTTCAAGATAATCTATTTGAACCACTTTCAATTATGTTTATGTTGGAGGAAAGTAATCAAGATGATATATGGGAACTTAGAAAGATTATGGAAGTTGAGGCATCAGGCCTTGCTGCAAAACAAATAACTGATGAGCAACTACAGGAGTTAAAGGATATTACTCAGAGGTTTATGAACTGTGAAGATGAAGATGTTAATGTTGAAATTGACAAAGAATTTCATTATAAAATTGCAGAAAGTTCAGGGAATATTTTAATTTTTAATATTCTTAAAACAGTGTCAACGCTTGTAGATCATTTTATTGTGGATGCAAGAAGACTTATACTAGTACAAGAAAAAAATAAGAAAATATTGTTTGATCAACATAATAGCGTATATTTGGCTATAGAGCAACATAGTTCAGCAGCTGCAAGGCAAGCAATGCGGGAACATTTAGATTTTGCAAAGGTGTATATCAAAGAAAATGAAATGCTTTAAAAATCAGATGCATAAATTTAATTAAAATATTTAAATCTATGAAAAAAGAAGGTAAGAATAATATTTATTATTCTTACCTTCACTTTTTTGAAAGAAATAATTCTTACTGTTAACTTTTTAACAATTATAGAAATATTTTAAATAGTGTGATATTATTAACCCACAAGTGGTCAGACCATACTACCATACATAATTTATTAGACTTTTAATACAAAGATTGGAGGAATATATATGGAAATATTAGTTTGTATCAAACAAGTTCCAGGAACTTCAAATGTTGAAGTAGATCCAGTTACAGGTGTTTTAAAAAGAGATGG
>JANZQE010000303.1:0-4667 GCA_038040705.1 Clostridium sp.
TGGGTGAGTTAAAGTCTTTTTTTGCTAATACCTAGACGCTTTAGTGCTGCCTCAATATCTGATTTACTACACCCCAAGGGGCATGCCCGCTCATACATGTAAGCATCTGGATGAGATTTAATATCACCTCACCTATAACGCCTTATTAGCGATTTTGGTAGGCGGTTTATTAAGTGTTCTTTTGAGATTTAGATCTTTAAGCCAGCTCTGAACGGTGCCATTATTTATTTCATAAAATACGCATGCTTGTCTGATACTTATATCCTGTTATCTGAAAATTTTGATTACTTGCACTCTAAAACCTACTAAATAAGTCATTTTTTAGTTTAAAACTATTGTAATGGCTTTATCAAGGGTTGGCTATATATTGTATCAACTTGTCGATTCATGAATAAAATGATCTATATATAAATAAAATTTAATAGAGATAAATGTCTATTTTTCAAATAACCATGTCTTTTATTTACTCATTTTTTTTAAAACTATTCATAATAATACCTTGCTTTACATCGAGATAAAATATCTTCTAATTAATTATATTTTATATTTAATGTGCAGAGACAAATTAATAGTTTGAGATATTATGAATAATAAAACACTAAAGGCAGGAATAAATTATGAAATGAAAGATATTGATTTAGACTTAGTCAATATTGATAGTTCCGAGTATAAAAGTTTAATTGATTTCTATAGGTCAGTTGGAGATGAAAATTTTCCTTGTCTTTTTGCTAGAAAATCTTTCAAAAAAAAATCAATAAAATTTCTTTTTTGTAAAACAAAATACGATTTCTTAGAAGGAATGATAGATTTTACTAATTTTGTAAGAAGTAATGAACAAATATATATATATTTATCACCTTTGGTGGTTATTTTTAGTGAGGAAATTTATCTAAAAGGTCTGCAGCACAAAATAGGATGGGAATTGCTGAACTGGATACATGAAAGAGATATCGAACCTTGGCCAAATGAAATACCTACTGACCCAAATGATTCAAACTGGACTTTCTGTTTTAATGGAGTACCACTTTTTATAAATATAAGTTCATCTGATCATAAAGTATTACTTAGTAGAAATCTTGGCAAAGACTTATATTTTATTATTAATCCAAGAGCTAATTTTGACTATGTAGCTAGTGTGGAAACTAAAAGTGGTAAGCTTATTCGCCAACAGATAAGAACTAGAGTAGCAGAATACAATAGCGAAGAGGCTTCAAAAGTTTTAGGCTTTTATGGGGAAAAAGATAACCTAGAATGGAAGCAATATCAACTTCCAGAAATTGATTTACCCTCTCCTATTTTATGTCCATTTAATTTCAAAAAATAGTCCATTTTAAGCGAAACCTAAATTCATAATAGGATATGAATAACTAATGATTTAGCAGCTAAAATTTTTATTATTAATTGTAGATACTTTATATCTTTTAATTTTTATTGGAGTGAATGAGTGAAAAATTTAGAAATTGAAAAAAGTTCTAGTGCTGTTATAAAGATGTTTTCTGCAATGGTACTTATGGGTACAGTTGGCTATTTCGTAATTGAATCACAACAGAATGCTTACAATGTAGTTTTTTATCGCTGCCTTTTTGGTTCAGCTTTTATGCTTATTTATTGTTTTTTTAAAGGAATGTTTAATAATATTAATTTTAGTAAAAAGTATTTTTTGTGGATAGGAATAAGTGGAGTATTTCTAGTATTTAATTGGGTGATGTTATTTGAATCTTTCAAAACGGCTTCTATAGCTGTATCTACAACTATATATCATGTACAACCTTTTTTGTTTGTTATAATTTGGTCTTTTATATTTAGAGAAAAAGTAGACATAGATAAGTGGGTGTTAATGATTTTTGCTTTCATTGGAGTTATATTTGTTATTGATATTGATTTATCATCTTTCAATTTTTCTACAGAATATACATATGGTGTTGCTTTAGCTCTTCTAGCAGCTCTATTTTGGGCTATATCGGCTGTAATTACTAAAAAGGTGCAAAGTGTACAAAAAATTACACCTCATATAATCGTTCTTGTACAACTCGTTATTGGCATAATAGTTTTATATCCTTTTACGTACCTACAAACAATTAATGAAGTCACCAATATCCAATGGATATATCTAATTATATTAGGTCTAGTTCATTCATGTTTAACATATGTACTTATGTACTCTTCATATAAAGATTTATCTGCCCCGTTAATAGGTATCATGACTTTTATATATCCAGCTGTAGCCATAATTGTTGATTATATTTTTTATGAAGAGGTTTTAAATAGTTTTCAGATAATTGGGGTTTTTATTATTATGGTAAGTAGCTTTTTATCAACTCAAAACATAAGAATATTTCGAAGTAAAAAGATACTAAAAATTTAGATTTGAAATATCTATACCAGAATAAGTTTTTTAGCTAGCTAACGCTGCTGATATAACATTATTTAATTAAATTTCATTTATTTAAACAGGATTATTTATGACTATTTATAATAGCATATTAGATACAATTGGACGTACTCCGATTGTGAAACTTAATAATATAGCGCCAAAGAATGTCTCTGTTTATGCGAAAATCGAGTTCTTTAATCCTGGGGGATCTGTCAAAGATCGTTTAGCATTAGGTGTCATTTTGGATGCAGAAAAAAAAGGACTGTTAAAGTTTGGGGATACTATAGTCGAATGTACTTCAGGCAATGTTGGTATAGCTCTTGCTATGGTTTCAGCAGCTAGAGGGTACAATTTTGTCGCAATAATGGGTAATGGATATTCTGTAGGAAGACGTAAAATGATTCGTGCATATGGTGGAAAAGTCATATTATATCCTAGTGAGCTAGGAAGTAGTGGTGGAAACAAAATTGCAGATGAACTTTCAGAAAAGTATGGATGGTACCGACCTAGACAGTTTGATAATAAAGCAAATCGAGATTACCATCGTATGACAACAGCAGCTGAAATATTAAGTGACTTTGCAAGTGGAAATTTAGATTATTTCATTACTGGTTTTGGTACAAGTGGGACTCTCACAGGAGTGGGACAGATGTTAAAACTTGCAAGGCCTGAAACTAGTATTGTAGTAGCGGAACCTGAGAACGCTGCAATTTTTTCTAATAAGGAATGGAGTGTTCATGAGATTCAAGGATGGGCTCCTGACTTTATTCCAAGCATAATGGATGATAGCGTTATTGATAAAACTCTGACAGTTAAAGATATTGTAGCTAGAGATACGGCTAGAAGACTTGCGACTGAAGAAGGAATATTTGTTGGTATATCAGCAGGTGCTACAGTGGCTGCTGCATTAGAAGTTGCTGAATCTGCTCCTTCTGGATCCGTTTTGCTTGCTATGGTCCCTGATACTGGAGAGCGCTATTTATCAACTTTTCTATTTGAAGGCATAAATGAAGGCTCTGATGATGAATGGTTATCTAACATCGAAAACTAAAGATCCCAACTTATCATTTAAAAAATTATTTTCTAAAATTAAATTGAGCTTTTGGATAAGATTATTATGTTTAAGAATATTGAAGTTAGTATCAATGAAAGTCGATTATGGACATCTTTAATGGAAATGGCCAAAGTTGGTCCAGGTATGAAAGGAGGTAGTAATCGGCAGGCGTTAACAGATGAAGATAGTATGGGTCGCAATCTTTTTAGGTATTGGTGTGAATCTGAAAACATGTTTATGAAAACTGATAAACTTGGATCTATGTTTGCTTTTAGAAATGGTACTGATCCACAAGCATTACCCGTAATGATAGGTTCTCATCTTGATACGCAGCCTACTGGTGGCAAATTTGATGGTGTTCTAGGAGTTTTAGCTGGACTAGAAGTTGTTCGTATACTTAATGAATATAATATTAAGACTAAACATCCAATTGTTATAGCGAACTGGACTAATGAAGAAGGATCAAGATTTGTACCTTCAATGATTGCTTCAGGAGTATATTCTGGGAAGTATAGTCTTGAATATGCATATAATCGTAGAGATTCAAATGGTCTTAGCTTAAAAGATGAGCTTCTACGAACAGGTTGGATGGGTGATATGCCTCTGGGTAACCCCAAGATCCATGCTTATTACGAATATCATATAGAGCAAGGCCCTATACTAGAAGCAGAAAATAAACTAATAGGAGTGGTAACTCATGGCCAAGGTCAGTCTTGGCTCGAAGTTACATTAATAGGAAAAGAGGCACATACTGGTTCTACTCCAATGAATATGAGATCGAATGCCTCTCTAGCAATGGCTAAGATAATTAATGCATCTCATGAACTTGCAATAGATAACCAACCTAATACAGCTGTTTCAGTTGCAAAAGTGGACTTTTCTCCAAATTCTCGTAATGTTCTTCCTGGCAGAGTAGTTTTTACTATAGATATAAGAGCGGCTTCTCAAGATAAATTTTACAAATTGTGTAATGACATAGAAGCTGAGGTTTACAAAATAGCTTCCGAGCTGAATGTAGGATGTTCAATTGAATTAGTGGGTCATTATAACCCCGTAACTTTCGATAAACAGTTAGTGTCAGTTATTCGTAATGTCTCTAATAAGTTAAATTACTCAAATATAGATATTTGTTCTGGTGCTGGCCACGATGCTTTTTGGATATCTAATGTAGCGCGTGCTGCAATGATTATGTGTCCCTGTGTAGATGGTCTGTCACACAATGAAAACGAATCAATCTCT
>JANZQE010000304.1:0-11940 GCA_038040705.1 Clostridium sp.
GTTAAAGAGAAAGTATCCTGGCGCTAATATTACTGCTATAGATTATGACCCAGGTGCTAGTGAAGTAAATCAAATTAATAGAATAAAATTAATGATGTCAGTTGCATTCAAAAACCTTAACAGTGAGGTAGAAGTTAAAAATGCACACGAGGAAGTAGCGAGTGACAAAAAAATGGATTAAGAAAAGTATGAAATCTCACCTGCGCGGCTTGCAATACGGACTCGAAACGTGAAATTCCATAAGAAATTCTAATGTTTTGCTCATGTAAAATCTTCTAACACTCACATTCGCCTTCCTGGCTCAGGTTCGCTGACCTGCCGTCCTGGCAGGCCTACGATGATTTTACATTCGCAAAACAAGAATTTCTAAATGGGATTTCAATGTTTTATCGTCTCGTATTGCAAGTCACTTCGGTGAGATTTCATACTTACATAGTCTAAGCAGTATTATGAAGACTTCTTAGGAAGGCATAATAAATTATGCTTCCACGGATGATTACGTAAGGTTTTCATTACCGGGGAAATGTATGTAAACATATATAATTATGAAGGTTCGGTATTTGGTGGTGTGGAAGATAGTATATAATGAGTTTTACAGACTTTTAGTTTATGTAATGACCAATTTTCGTGAGCAGCCCAGGACGGGCTGCTAGCACCTCTGAGACAAGATGTCGAATAGGTGCGTTAGGGGATTTTTCATGGAATAAATTTAGATTCTGTTAACGAATTATCTACTATTGGAACACCATAAATACTGAACCTTCATTTTATAAGACTTGTATTTATTTTAGATCTTTTACTACTTTTTCTGCAAAGCTATTGTTGACAATTTTATCGAATGCTGGCCTTTGTGGAATTAAGTCTGCTTTGTAAGATTGGATAATATCCATAAGTCTTGTTAAGTCATCGGATTTTAATATTGGGTTTGGTGAAAAAGCATCAATATTTCTATAGTTTTTAATAGATTCAACAAGTACAGCTTCATCTGCACCAGGGAAGTAGGACTTAATTGAACTGACTACTTCTGCATCAGTGTGATCATTTACCCATTTTTGACCCTTATAAATTGCTCTAGTAAATTTTTCAACCATTTCTGGGTTCTTTTCTATATAAGATTGTGTAGCATAAAAACAGGTATAAGGCATGGTTCCAGCAGACGCTCCTATGGAGGCTACAATATGTCCGGAATTATCTTTTTTCATTAAGCTAGCAG
Source organism: Clostridium sp. (assembly GCA_038040705.1). Lineage (GTDB taxonomy): Bacteria > Bacillota > Clostridia > Clostridiales > Clostridiaceae > Clostridium_AD. The sequence continues at coordinate 1,214 of JANZQE010000304.1, forward strand.
TAGGCTCGAATAGAGAAACATAATCACCTGTGCCACCCTTAAAAGCTCCAGCAGTAGCTGTGAAAGCTAAGTTTGTAATAAGTTCGATATCTTGACTTGGGTCAATTCCATGATTTCTTAAAACGTACTCTAAAGCCATTTCAGGTACTCCGCCAGGCCTTCCACCTATTAAAGTTTTACCCTTTAAGGATTCCCAGTTGAAATTTGCTTCAGCATTTCTAGATACTAGGAATGCACCATCTTTTTGTGTTAATTGTGCAAAAATAACAGGATAGTCAGCTCGATTTTGATTGTAGATGTAAATAACTTGCTCTGGCCCACTGAAACCTATATCTACAGTATTACTTAAAACTTGTTGCATGGTTTTATCTGCTCCTTGACCTGTTGAAAGGTCAATTTCAATGCCTTCTTCTTTAAAGAAATCCTGAGAGATTGCTGCATACATAGGAGCATAGAAAATAGAACGAACTACTTCATTTAATTTTACTTTTACTAAATCTTCGTTATTATTCTTCTTACATCCAGAAAGTAAAGTTGTTATTAAGGTAATAGAGATAATTAGGGAAAGAATCGAGAGTTTTTTAATTTTCATAGATACCTCCACGTTATAAAGTTGTTATCAGTTTATAATATGAAAAATTGTGTGAATGTGACATTTCAATATAAAAATTAAATATATTGACATATAAATACTAAGGTGTATAATAAAATATAAATGAAAATTTCATAAAATCTTTAAAAGCTTAGATGAAGAGGAGTAAAGGAAAACTAGTATTAAGAGAGGAAGGTCCACAGGCTGTAAGATCTTCTATATGAAAAACCTTGAAGGTAGCTTCGGAGCTTCTTTGCTTACATTCATTTAAATATGAGTAGTAGACAAAGACGGTTATCTTAATCGTTAAATTATCAAGAGCCTGTAGATTTGCAGGAAAAAAGGTGGTACCGCGAGTTCTTCGTCCTTTATTAGACGTAGGCTCTTTTTGTTTTTTGTAAAAATTTAGAATTAGTGATGATTTAAATAAGGAGGAGTTAACAGTGGAAGAAAATAATAATATTGCTAAAAATTATGATCCAAAAGAATTTGAAGAAAGACTATATGCTTGGTGGGAAGAAAGTGGATATTTCACTCCAAAAGTTGATAAAGATAAAAAACCATTCACAATAGTAATGCCACCACTAAATATTACAGGTAAATTACACTTAGGTCATGCTCTTGATAATACTCTTCAAGACATTCTAATAAGAACTAAAAGAATGCAGGGATATAGCACCTTGTGGCTTCCTGGAGAAGACCATGCTAGTATTGCAACAGAAGTAAAAGTTGAAAATGAACTTTTAAAGAAAGGCCTCGTGAAAAAAGAAATGGGAAGAGAAGCCTTCCTCGAAAAAGTTTGGGAGTGGACTGATGAATATAGAGAAAAAATAAGAGGACAATTAAAGAAAATGGGTTGTTCTGCTGATTTTACGCGCGAAAGTTTTACTATGGATGATAACTTAAATCATGCAGTAAGAGAATTTTTCGTTAAATTATATAAGGATGGGCTTATATACCAAGGAAATAGGATAACAAATTGGTGCCCAAAATGTATGACGGCAATTTCAGATGCAGAAATAATATTTGAAGAACAAGCAGGCCACTTCTGGCATATAAAATATCCAGTAGCAGGTAGTGATGAATTCTTAGAAATAGCTACTACTAGGCCGGAAACTATGCTTGGAGATACAGCGGTAGCGGTAAATCCTAAAGATACCCGTTATGCACATTTAGTAGGAAAAACATTAATTTTACCTCTTGTAAATAGGGAAATACCAATAGTTGCAGATGATTACGTTGATTTAGATTTTGGAACAGGCGCAGTTAAAATTACTCCAGCACATGATCCTAATGATTATCAAATAGGAAAGAGACATAATCTACCTGAAATAGTGGTTTTGAATGAAAATGCAACTATTTGTGAAGGTTATGGAAAATATTCAGGTCTTGACAGATATGAGGCAAGAAAGCTTATTGTAGAAGATTTAGATAGCGCGGGGCTACTTGTTAAAATAAAAGAGCATGCTCACAATGTAGGTACTCACGATAGATGCTCTACCACTGTAGAGCCACTGCTATCCAAACAATGGTATGTTAAGATGGAATCACTTGCAAAGCCAGCTATAGATGCTGTACGGGAAAAGAAAACTAAATTTGTTCCAGAGAGATTTGAAAAAACCTATTTCAATTGGATGGAAAACATTCAAGATTGGTGTATATCAAGACAATTGTGGTGGGGGCATAGAATCCCAGTATGGTACTGCAATGATTGTGGAGAAATTATAGTTGCAACTGATGAGCCAACAAATTGTACTAAATGTAATAGTGCAAACCTTAGGCAAGATAAAGATGTGCTTGATACTTGGTTTAGCTCTGCATTGTGGCCATTCTCAACACTTGGATTTCCAAATAATACAGAGGATTTAAAATATTTTTATCCAACAAGTGTTTTAATAACAGGATACGACATTATATTCTTCTGGGTTGCAAGAATGATTTTTTCAGGACTTTATAATTTAAAAGAAGTACCTTTTGAAACGGTATTAATGCATGGAATGGTTAGGGATGATAAGGGAAGAAAAATGTCTAAGTCACTAGGGAATGGTACAGATCCATTAGACATAATAGAAAAGTATGGTGCAGATGCTTTAAGATTTTCACTTGCTACAGGAAATGCACCAGGTAGCGATGTTAGATTCTATGAATCAAGAGTAGAGTCCGCCAGGAATTTTGCGAATAAAATTTGGAACGCTTCTAGATTTGTTATGATGAACGTAAATTTGGAGCTAATGACTAAGTATAAAGATAATAAAAACTACAGTGCTGCGGACAAGTGGATATTGTCAAGAATGAACACTGTAACAAAAGAAGTTACAGAAAATATTGAGAAATTTGAGATAGGCATAGCGCTTCAAAAGACTCATGACTTTATGTGGACAGAATTCTGTGATTGGTATATCGAGCTTGTTAAACCAGTATTATACGCGGAAGATGGCGAGGCTAAGGGTGTAGTTCTAAATGTATTAAATACAGTATTAATTACAGGACTTAAATTACTTCATCGAGTTATGCCATATATAACAGAAGAAATATTTACCCATATACAAACAGAATGTGAATCAATAACAATATCAAAATGGCCAGAATACAATGAAGAGCTTAAAGATGAAAAAGCTGAAGCAAGCATGAACTATATTATAGAAGCTATAAAAGATGTAAGAAATGCTAGAGCAGATATGGATGTACCTCCTTCCAGAAAAGCTAAAACATTTATCTATGCTACAGAAGGAAAAGAAGCATTTGAAGAAGGTATGGTGTATTTTCAAAAACTAGCATCAGCAAGCGAAGTAGTATTCCTAAATTCTAAAGAAGAAGCTCCAGAAAATGTGGTTACAGTAGTAACTAAAGGTGCAGAGGTTTATATGCCATTACTTGAGCTTGTAGATTTAGAAAAAGAATTAGAAAGATTAAATAAAGATAAAGAAAAACTAGAAAGTGAAATTGACAGAGTAGAGAAGAAACTTTGCAATAAAAGATTTACAGATAAAGCGCCAGTAGAAGTAGTTCAGGAAGAAAAATCTAAGGGCGAAAAATATAAAGAAATGTACAATTCAGTACTTCAAAGTATACAAAATTTAAAGTAAGTTATAATTTTAAATTCTCCTATGTTTTAATGAAACATGGGAGAATTTTTAACAGGTGGTAGCACCGCAGGTGATGAATTAACTGGCACCATCCTATTTTGAAAGGAAGTATAAACATGAATTATGATGAGTCTATGGCCTACATAAAAAACACAGCTAAGTTTGGTAGTAAACTTGGGCTTGAAAGAACGAGGAAAATATTAGAAATTTTAGGGGATCCGCATAAAAAAATAAAGTGTATACACATCGCGGGAACCAATGGGAAAGGTTCTACTACTGCTATGATAGCTAACGTATTGGTAAACGCAGGATATAAGACAGGCTTATATACATCGCCATTTATTGAAGAATTTGAAGAACGAATTCAAATTAATAATAAAAATATTTCTAAAGTAGATTTGAGCAAGGTTATAACTCAGGTTTCAAAAGCAGTAGAAAAAGTAGTGGAACTTGGGTATAGTAATCCAACAGAGTTCGAAATCATCACCTGCGCAGGATTCTTATACTTTTTCCAGGAAAAAATAGATTTTGCAATTATTGAAGTAGGGATAGGAGGAAGGCTTGACTCAACAAATGTAATAATACCTATTTTAAGTGTTATTACGTCGATTAGTTTAGACCACACTCAAATACTCGGAGATACCTTAGATAAAATTGCTTATGAAAAAGCAGGAATCATTAAGGAAGGAATTCCCGTAATTATGTTTCCACAGAAGAAGCAAAGCGAAGAAGTAATAGAAAAGACATGTATGGAGAGAAATTGTAAATTAATAAAAGTACCAAATAACTCAGCTCTATATTTAGGAAAAGAAAATAACGAAGCTATAACACAAAGGATAAAAATTAAAACTACAAATAATGATTATCTTATTGATTTGGCACTCCTAGGCAAACATCAAATTTTAAACTGCTCGGTAGCAGTTCATGCTATAGAGGAACTTATTGTGCAGGGAACTACGATAAATATGGATAATATATTGACAGGCCTTGCAACGGTAAAATGGCCAGCACGCCTCGAGATAATGAATAAAAAACCATTAGTTGTTATTGATGGAGCACATAATATAGATGGTATTAAAAACCTTACTGAAAGTATTGACATGTATTTTAACTATAACAAAATAATATTGATTCTGGGAATTCTAGCGGATAAACAAGTTGAAGAGATGATAAGAACTATAGTCCCAAAGGTTAGTAGAGTTATTACCGTTACACCTCATAGCGAACGGGCGGAACTTTCAGAAGATCTAAAAGTTCAAGTGGAAAAATATACAATTAATTGTGAGTCAATTGAAAATTATGAGGATGCTTATAAAAAAGCTTTGAGCTATTGCCACGAAGATGATCTATTATTAGTGGCAGGTTCACTGTACATGGCTGGAGATATGAGGCGGATTATACGAAATATGCATAATTAACAATAGCTCTTTTAAATTTACAAAGACACATATTATAATTTAATATGTGTCTTTGCTTTTAAGCATTTACGACTAATTTTTCAAGTGCCAAAGCTAGTTGATCAGGGCAAGATGTACTTTTATTTCCACAGCTAATACCCTTAAGCTTTTCTATAGCATCGGAGACTTTCATTCCTTTTACAAGGGTAGAAATTCCGAATAGATTTCCAGGACATCCTGCAGTAAAAACAACCTCTGTTATTTTATCGTCTATAATTGTAAAGTTTATGTTTGTGGAACAAACACCTTTTGGTGTATAACTATACATAGTGTTTCCCTCCATCCTCTGTTATTTTAACCAATACAATAGTTATTATAGTCTATTAAACGTCTTTATGTAAAGAAATAAATATAAATAAAACATTGTTAGCATATTATTACTATTTTCATATTATGGATGTGAGGGGGTGATGGATTTGAGAAAGTTATATGTGTGTAATACTTCATCAGATTGCATATCGAAAGTTGATTTAGATTCATATATAGAAGAAGAAAAAATATATTTAGATAGTGAAAATCTCAAAAGGATTGGTCCTCATGGTATATATATTCATGAAAATAAGATAATAACAGCTAATAGTTATGATAATAGTATTTCTTTGGTTAATATGGATAGTTATGAAACTGAAAGTTATTTTACAGGAATGCACTGTAATGATTTATCAGTTTATGATAATAAAATTTATGTTCTTTGTGGAGATTCTAATGACATATTAGTATTTGATTTAGATAAAAAACACATTGTAGAAGCGATCCCTTGTGGCAATTTACCGCATAGTATTTATATTTGCAAAAAGAGAAACCTTATTATAGTAGCAAATATGAATAGTGATAGTATAACAATAATAGATGGTGCAGAGAATGGAAATATTAGAAGCATCAGGGTGGGGGCATATCCTACTAAAGCTGTAATCACTGCGGATGGAAATTATATTTTAGTTTGCGAGAGCAATATAGGTATGGATAGCAAGGGAAGTATAAGTATTATTTCATTAAAAAACTTTAATGTATTGTATAAAATACCAGTTGGTAATTCGCCTGTAGATATGTATTTTAATGAAAGATTCTGCTATGTATCAAATTTTGGAGAAGGTACTGTGAGCATAGTAGATGTAAATAATTATAAAGAGATAAAAAAAATTGAAGTTGGAGGCATGCCTAGAGGAATACTCGAAGATGAAAAATATTTGTATGTAGGTGATAATTATAACAACTTACTTATTAGAATTGATAAGACTACTGAAAATAAAAAAGCCATTGCTATTGGCGGAGAGCCTACAGGAATGGTACTTTTTTAAAAAGATTAGTCATCTATAAGAACATTTATTATCTTAGTATAAAGTTCTGATGGATTATTTTTCCATTTCGCACATAAATCTCGTGCGCGCTTGTTAGAAGCAACACTCAGTTTAATATCTATAAGTGTAAAGGTATCTTCTGATGCAGTTAGATTAACCAGATAATTATTGCTATTTTCTATTGTGTAATCTGCGTTAACTCTTAGTTCTCTTTTGATATTTTCAAGACGAGATTTCAAGTAGTCATCAATAAGTTGTATCTTATTTTCCGAAATTCTGTCTTTAAATAAGGATAGAACATTGTTTCCCTTTGGGGTAATGACTAATCTATGTTTGCCTTGCTGCTCAGTATGCAAAAGCAAGTTAGATGATACGAGTTCTGTTATATATTGTTGCAAAGTAAAATAATTTATAAAATTATTTTCTAGGATAATTTGTGTTATTTGAATATTTGAAATAGGGAGCTTTATTTTGTAAAATATATAAAGTAAAAGAAGCTTATTTTCAGCGAGTTCTAAAGCATCTTCAAACATATCTATTCCTCCTTGTAGTCAGTTTAAATATATAACAATTATGACTATTTATAAAATTAACTATATAGATTATATATTATATATTATATAGTATAACATAAAAAACACCAAATTTTTTCGGTGTTTTTTATGTTTAGTAATTATAATGGTTTATTTAAATTTTCGGTTTGGTTGAGTTTTATAAATATAATTGTACATATATCATAACTTTTGGAATATAAATTTAAGTATAAATGTAAAGGAGATGTAAGGGGGTAATATCAGGGTATGAATTTTATAAAAAAAAAGTTAGTAGTATTTTTTGTGCTTTTTATTGGGATTTTAGGGGCTTTAGGTGTTTATAATTTAAAAACAAGTAGTGTTTTCTTTGCAGGGCAACGTAGACTACCAATCTACTCCGTAGATACTAAAGATAAGAAGATTGCGATATCCTTTGATGTAAGCTGGGGTGATGATAAAACAGATGAAATATTAAAAATATTAGAGGACCACAATGCCAAAGCAACATTTTTTATAGTGGGAGCGTGGATAGATCAATATCCTAAGAAGCTAAAGGCAATGTTTGATAGTGGCCATGAAATAGGAAATCATACTAATAAACATCCTATAATGACTACAATATCGAAAGAAATAATGATTAGAGAAATAGCCATAACGGACGCTAAAATAATGTCTATAACAGGTCAAGGGACCACAGTATTTAGATGCCCATCTGGAGAGTATAATAATTTAGTAGTTGAAACCGTAGAGTCTACCAAACATAAATGTATTCAATGGGATGTAGATAGTATTGATTGGAAAGAACAAGGGGCAGAAATTGAGTATAAAAGAATAGTAGAAAAAACTAAACCTGGATCAATACTTTTATTTCACAATAATGCAAAATATACACCTGAAAACTTGCCTAAAATTTTAGATTATTTAAAGGCAGAAGGCTATGAATTTGTAAGGATATCGGACCTTATATATAAAGAAAATTATTATATAGATATTTCAGGAAAACAAATACAAAATAAATATTAAATATATTGGTATTTACCATGTATTTGTATTATAATGTAAATACCAATTAGTGATAATTTTGGCAAATTTCACAGGAATAAAATTATCTCAGTATTAGGTATATTACATTAGAAAACTGAATACTTATATTCTAAGGAAAGCTTATTAAAAAAAACTAAGGGAAAGAGGGGTTATGATGGATAATGTTATGTTAAATAACAAGATTTATTTAGAAGGAAAGATTGTATCTGAACTAAAATTTAGTCATGAAATGTATGGGGAAGGGTTTTATGTATTTGATTTTGAGGTTTGGAGACTAAGTGAAACAACAGATATTCTTACTATAACGATTTCAGAGAGATTAATTGCAGGTATTGATATCAAATTAGGAAATGAATTTATAATTGAAGGCCAGCTTAGATCATATAATAAATTTGTTGATGGATCTAATAGATTAATTTTAACTGTATTTGCTAGAGATATAAAAGTTTGTGAAGAGCGCAGTAAAAATCCAAATCAAATATTTTTAGATGGATTTATTTGTAAAAGCCCAATATATAGGACAACTCCTTTTGGGAGGGAAATAGCGGATATGTTACTTGCAGTTAACAGATTATATAATAAATCTGATTATATACCTACAATTGCTTGGGGGAGAAATTCGAGATTTTGTAAAAGTCTTGAAGTAGGGGATAATATAAGGATTTGGGGAAGACTTCAAAGTAGAGAATATCAAAAGAAATTATCAGAGGATGAAGTTATAAAGAAAATTGCCTATGAGGTATCTATATCTAAAATGGAGAAAGTTACCAAAGATGGAGAGAACGTAGATGAGTCAGATATGATAAGTGATGATGAACATAATTTTGACGCTCTAGACGCCATATAGGTTTACTTTTAGTACATTCCATTCTTTATACACAATAAAAGAGCATATATTACGTAAAATTCATTCGAACAAGCTCTAGTAATTCAAAGTGATTTTATTGGAAGATACGTTAAGAAAAGTACATGTTTGAGCGATAGCGAGTTTGTACTTTTTAGTATCTTTCAATAAAATCGGTTTAGAATTACTTAGCGAAATGAGATGAATTTGTAGTAATATATGCTCTTTTTATCTTTATCCTCTTAGATCATCCAACAGTTTTGTTTTTTCTTTAGTGCCAATATCTACATTTTTAATTATTTTTGCTGGAGCTCCAGCAACTACAACATTTTCAGGTACGTCATTTACAACCACAGACCCTGCTGCAACCACAGAATTGTTTCCGATTTTCACACCTTCGAGTATTACAGCATTTGCTCCAATTAGTACATTATCCCCAATTTCACAAGGGCTTTTGCTTGGTGGTTCTAGAACGCCAGCCACTACGGCACCTGCACCTAAATGGACTCTTTTGCCAAGTTTACCCCTTGCTCCAACCACGGCATTCATGTCTATCATAGTCTCATCACCAATTTCAGCACCTATATTAATTACAGCACCCATCATTATAACAGCATTTTTACCGATGGTAACCTTATCTCGTATAATTGCCCCTGGTTCAATCCTTGCGTCAATATTTTTCATGTCTATTAGCGGGATAGCAGAGTTTCGTCTGTCTTGTTCAAGTCTGAACTTTTTGATTTTGTCTTTATACTTTATTAGAAAATCTGATACCTCCGTACTTTCTCCAAAAAGTATATAAAAACTGCCACTACCAAAAATCTCTATATTCCCCAATTGGCATTGTGATAAATCCCCATCGATATAGAGCTTAAGAGGAGTAGCCTTTTTAGCTTCTTTTATGTACCTTGCAATTTCATATGGGTCCGTTAAATCATAGTTCATAGTTATTCTCCTTTCGTATTATAAGTATTAAGTAAAATTATTGTTTTTATGCATTTAATTTCTATTGATTTTTATATTATAGTTATCTATATCAATAAAACTAAGCGCTTATAAAGCATATAGCAAAATTAACATAATTCTAACATAAATATTATTATTATTCTATAAAAGTTTGAAAATTACTGATTTTTATACTTTTTTATAGTAAAATGTTAATAATTCAAACGCTTAAGTAAAGGATGGTAATTATGGATAATATATTTTCAAATAATGTGTGTAATGTAGAAATTTCAGGAATTAGAAAATTTTTCAATAAAGTTACAAAGGTTCCAGGGGCAATTTCACTGACACTAGGTCAACCTGATTTTCCGGTTCCAGAAAATATTAAAAAGGCTATGGCCGCGGCTATTAACGAAAATAGAACGGAGTACACTTCAAATGCGGGTATTTCCGAACTTAGGAATGAGATTTCTAAGTTTTTAAATGGCACAGGTATTAAATATTCACCCCATGAGATAATTGTTACAGTTGGTGGAAGTGAGGCACTGCTATGTACATTTGCAGCATTTTTAAACCATGGCGATAAAGTTCTGGTACCTTCACCAGCTTATCCAGCATACGAGAGTTGTGTAAAACTCTTCGGAGCAGAAGTAGTTAATTATAACCTTAATAGTGATTTTACTATTAATTTTGATGAATTGAAAAAACTTATTGAAAAGGAAAACCCTAAGCTTTTAGTTATGTCTTATCCGTCTAATCCTACTGGTGCAGCATTATCCTGCGAAGAACGAGACAAACTTTTTGAAATTTTAAAGGAAAAAAATATCTATATAATAAGTGATGAGATATATAGTTCATTATGCTATGAAAAATACTACTCTTTAGCCCAAATTAGTGAACTACGGGATAGAGTAATTTTGGTGGGCGG
>JANZQE010000305.1:0-3893 GCA_038040705.1 Clostridium sp.
CGGTTAACTTAACAGGGTATGTTAAATTTTTAAAATATATAAGACAATCGAATATTTCAGCTACTAATAGGGATAAGGAAATGTTAATTACCTTACTTAATGGACGAAATAATGTGAGGCTTGTACGCAATCGATTTTTGAACACCCCAATGCTAATTGGAGTTATAAGACCTTGTATTATTATCCCGGATATTAACTTTAATGAAATTCAACTAAAAAATATTCTGCTTCATGAAATTGTACATCTTAAACGTTTTGATATTGCAGTGAAATGGTTAATAATGATAGCAACATCAATTCACTGGTTTAATCCACTTATGTATTTTATTAAAAAGGATATTAATAATTCTTGTGAACTAGCTTGCGATGAAGCGGTTATAAAAAACCTTAGCCCGGCAGAAAAACAAGATTATGGGGATACATTAATATCTGTTGTAGCACAGCGTAAATATCCTACTGGTATATTGCAGGTAACTATGTTAGACGAGAAAAAGGGCTTAAAGGAAAGGTTAGTAGCAATTATGAATCATAGTAGAAAATCAAAAAAGGTAATAATTTTCTCAGTAATTTTCCTAGGATGTCTTATATTTGGTGCATTATATTTAGGAGCGGGAGTTGGAGCTGTAAAAAACACTCCACCAGATATATATATAAATGTAGTAGACCAAGAAGTAAAAGTCGCACTCATGGGTATCTATTCTTGGAAATATAATGGTGAAAATATTGAGGCTGACTCAGATGATCCTAAAAATTTCAAGTATAAAGTAGATAACTCTATTTCGGTAAAAGCAGGTCAAAATTTTGCCATTGGCACACAGAAATTAAAAAATGATAAAAAATATGATTTTACAGTAGAAGAGATTTCTGAGTATAAAGACGGTAAGTACACGCAACAATATAAATCATTACTACCAAATTTTGTAAAGGGTGGAGATTTAGGTTTGACTGCACCGCAAGATGCGGGTGAATATATTTATATCTTACGGTTAAACTTTAAAGATAGAGGAACAGTTAGCTATGGGTTTGTTGTAAAGGTTGGTATGCCAGCATACGATTTAATTGGGATTTCAAAATATAAAACACCATATTTAGGTGATAGTAGCAAGGTTTCTATTATAGTAAACGCTCTACCTACACCGTATAGCTATTTCAAGCAACAATATATCTCAATGGTAACAGAAAAAAAACCATATAAGCTTAATGTGTTTTACGAAGCGAAGAAATATGCTTCACATATTAGTGAGTGGCCAATTGTCGATCATGATAATGCAACTTATTTTAATATGAGCAGAAATGCATTAGTTTTATTTTGTATGATTGATAATCTTGACGAAGTAAACTTTGCGTTTCGTGATTCTCAGTCTGATGGAAAATTAGATGATTCAAAATATGATACCGCATTTACATTTACGCGAGCTTCTATAGAAAAACAATATGGTGATATTTCTGTGCTTGCGGGTAAGGTAGATTTACTTCAAGATGTGCTAAATAAAATGTAAGGTATATAACTTATAACATATTAAACAGGGAAAAGAGGTATAATAATCGTGGACATGAAAAGTTGAACAAGTTTGAAAGTTTCATAATCAGTATTTTTGACTAGGAGAGGATTGTTGTGAAAAAATTAATTTTAGTAACATCACCACCAGCAAGTGGAAAAACTTATATCGCAAAAAAGCTTGCTGAGGAATTAACCCATGTTGTCTATCTTGATAAAGATACACTTATAACACTATCGAAACAGATTTTTGTTACAGCGGGTGAAGAATACAATAGAAGCTCAGATTTTTTTAATGAAAATATACGTGATTATGAATACGAAACAATAGTAGCACTTGCACTGGAAGCTTTGAATTATGATGATATTGTGCTAATTAATGCACCATTTACAAAGGAAATACGGGATTTGAACTATATTAAAAGGCTAAAAGCAATATTAAAAGATAAAAACGCATCTTTGGTCGTTATTTGGGTAGAAACTTCAATAGATGTAACCCAGCAAAGAATGATTGAGAGGAATTCTGATAGAGATATATGGAAACTTGCAAATTGGAATGAATATATTGCAGGGACTAATTTTGATATTCCTGTTGCCTTGGATGATCCTTATATAAAAGATGATTTGCTTATCTTCAAAAACTCTTCTAATGAGGAATTCACTGATTCCTTAATAAAAACAATATCTATACTAGAAGAATCTTCGGGTAGAAAATAAATGACTTAACAATTTGGACCTGTCCACAATTTGAGAACAGACTTAAACCCTTATAAACACAATGTTTATAAGGGTTTTGTGGTAATATATATATATTAGCTCTTCAGTTATTAATTTATTATTACTGTTCCAGCTGTGCCACCGATTGCTTCCTTAGCTTTCTCAAGGGATGTTATAATTGCTTTTCTACCCTTTTTTGCTTCAACGAAAGTAAGAGCTGCTTTTATTTTTGGAAGCATGGAGCCAGGAGCAAAATGTCCTTCTTCAATATATGCTTTAGCTTCTTCCACAGTTATACTTGAAAGATTCTTTTGATTAGGTTTCCCAAAGTTAATAGCAACTTGTTCAACTGCTGTAAGTACAACCAATGCATCAGCATTTAATAACTCTGCTATTTTACCAGAAGCAAAATCTTTATCTATTACTGCTGGTACTCCTTCAAGTGTTCCATCGCCCTTTTCAATTACAGGTATACCGCCTCCACCAACAGTTATAACAACATGTCCAGCTTCAACTAATGTTTTAATTATTGGTTCTTCAACTATAGCCTTTGGAAGTGGTGAGGCAACTACGCGTCTCCAGCCTCTATTTGAATCTTCCTTCATTATATATCCTTTTTCAGCCATTAATTTCTTAGCCTGCTGCTCTGTAAAGAAAGAACCTACTGGTTTAGTTGGGTTCTTAAACCCTACATCATTCTGGTCAACGATTACTTGAGTAACTACTGTTGCAACTTCCTTTTTTATGCTTCTTTTTCTCATTTCCGCTCTAATGCTTTGTTGTAAATGATATCCTATATAACCTTGACTCATGGCGCCACATTCTGGAAAAGGCATTATCGGACTGTTTTCATTTATTGAAGCAGCTGCTTCATAAGTAGCTATAAGTTGACCTACTTGAGGTCCATTACCATGAGCAACAATTACCTCGTGACCCTGTTCAATTAAATCTACAATAGCCTCCGAAGTTTGTCTTGCTGTTACGAGTTGTGCTTCTGCTGTAGTATCTTTTGGATTTGCTTGAAGGGCATTACCACCAAGGGCTATTACTATTCTTTCCATATTCATATCTCCTTTAATCTTAATTTAAATAGAAACTTTTCACCATTTTCGTTTCCAGCCATGGCGCGAGTGGCTAAGATTTTTGATTAGTCACCAAGTGTAGCAACCATAACTGCTTTTATTGTATGCATTCTATTTTCTGCTTCATCAAATACTATAGAAGCTTCACTTTCAAATACTTCATCTGTAACTTCAACACCATTCATTCCGAATTTTTCAAATACATCTCTGCCAACTCCAGTTTTTAAATCATGATATGCTGGTAGACAATGCATAAATTTAGTATCTTTATTACCAGTAAGTCCCATCATTTCACTATTAACTTGATATGGTTTTAATACATTAATCCTTTGCTTCCAAACTTCATCTGCTTCTCCCATTGAAACCCAAACGTCAGTATATATAACATCTGCGTCTTTTACTCCCTGTGCTACATCACTTGTAATAGTAATTTTCGCTCCTGTCGTAGCAGCTATCTCTCTACATTTACTAACTAGTACTTCATCAGGGAATAATGAATTGGGAGCAACTATTCTAAAGTCCATACCCATTTTAGCAGCACCTATCATAAGAGCATTTGCCATATTATTTCTACCATCGCCAGTATAAACAAATTT
>JANZQE010000306.1:0-21696 GCA_038040705.1 Clostridium sp.
TCATCTCTAATATAATCCATTATCATCACCTATAGCCTTTCAATTATAACCACGCATAAATCACTAAAACTTGTATCTATAAATTCCTCCGGCGCTCCAATTGTTATCTTTTCATCAGGGTAAGATAAATTTTCACCAACACATACCACCGTCTTAAGATTACACTCCATTAATTTGTTACAAATAAATCCAGGTGTATTGTTTTTATCAGTAAGCCAAATTGAAGTACTATTTTCTTTAACCCGCTTAATAAAATCTTCCTCTCTTCCATGAAGACTTGAAAGGTAACTTCCTTGCCAAGATTTATTTAATTTAGAAACAAAATATTGAAAAGAGCTGATACCTGGTATTACTTCAATGTTTCCACTATAACTCCTATTCACAAAATCTGTTATACCATAAAAAGAGGGATCTCCCGAAGCTACAATGCTTATGTTTTTGTCCATATTTTCTCTAGCATAACATATCACTTCCGTAAGACTCTTAACTATCTTCTTTTTATCATAATCGAAATCTATACTGTCAAGAGCTCTTGCAAATCCTAAAATAGCATCTGAATTCTTTAGTACCTTAACTGCTTTTGGTAAAATATAATCAATACTTCCTGGTCCAAGGCCAACTATAAAAAGCATGCCATCCCCCCTCTCTTAAGTTGCGTATAGCACTCTAGGTGTGGTTGTTCCTACGAACATTGTTACTTCAGCTTTTATTTGTCCATAGGTGTATTGTTCCATTCTATTTTTACTTTTTTTTGCTATTTCCTCATATATTTCATTGTACCTATTGCCTAAAAGCTTAACTGCACCTTCAGTGGTTCTTTCTTCGTAGACTGCTTGCACAAGTTCTCTAGGAGCACCTGCAAGTGCAAGTTCTAAGGCGATAACCTCCAGTCTAACATCACAAGTCCTACTATGAGTATTAAAGCACCCAGCTGATATTTTGCTAAGTTTTCCTATATGACCAACTAGTAAAACGCTATTAACCTCTTTCTCCATACAGCTATTTAGAGCAAGCCCAATAAAGTTAGATATTATAACAATTCTATTTTTATCATGCCCTAGCTTTATAGCCATTTCTTCGCCTATACTACCAAATACCAGGATTAAATCCTTATGCCCCCTGGCAACCTTTTGACAAATTTCAAGATGTGTAGAATCCGTAATTGACTCTATAGACATAGGAGTTACTATTCCTGTAGTTCCTAGTATAGATATACCTCCAATAATATTTAGCCGTGGATTAAAGGTTCTTTTAGCAACTTCTTCACCTCTAGGTACAGAGATGGTTATTTCTACTCCAACTTTCTCTGGAAGTACACTTTTAACTTCTTTTTCTATCATAAGTCTAGGTATAGGGTTTATAGCAGGTTCTCCTTTTTTTACATATAAACCTTCCCCCATTACAACCCCTACTCCACTTCCACCTTTTAATCTATATCCACTTTGCTTTTTATCTGCCCTCGCCCATATTTCTAAACCATGGGTAGCGTCCACATCATCTCCACCATCTTTTATAATGCAACACTGAACATAATCTTCAGAAACAATGGTTTTTTCTATAGTTAGCAAAAGTTCTATGCCTTTTGGTGTATCTATTTTAACTTCTTTAATTTCCACATTGTTATATAACATATAAGTAGCAGCCTTTGCAGCAGCAGCTGCGCAGGAGCCTGTAGTATATCCACATCTTAATTTTTTACCATCACTGTTAACAAATAAATCTAACATAACACAATACCTCGCTTTAAACAAAATCCTCTATTTTCTATCTCTTAATTAACATATAAAGTAATGCATTTACTATGGAAGCTGCAACTGAGCTACCACCCTTACGACCTCTTATCGTTACCATTGGTGTTTCTAGTTTTTCTATTTCTACTTTTGACTCTGCTGCACCTACAAAACCAATAGGAGCTGCAACTATAAATTGTGCTTTTGATTTTCCCTGTATGATAAGCTCATTAAGCTTAAATAGTGCTGTAGGAGCATTTCCAAAAACAAAAAATTCAATGCCTTCCTCTACTGCTTTTTCAAGGGCCGCCATAGATCTTGTAATTCCCTTTTCCAAAGCAATTTTTGCAACTTCTTCATTACTTACATAACAGACCACCTTGCAATTCAATTCTGATAATGCCTTTTTATTTATACCTGCAAGAGCCATATTTGTGTCAGTATAAATTGTAGTTCCCTTTTCAAGAATTTTATGGGCTGCATCTATTGCACCTTCTCTTATATATACTAAGTCTTGGTATTCAAAGTCTGCAGTTGTATGAATTACCCTTTTAATAATCTTTAATTCATTTTCAGAAAAGTTATGAGCCTTCATTTCACTACCTATTATTTCAAAACTTTTATTTTCAATATCCATTGGAACTTTAATATAATCTTTCATTTTATCACCCTTAGTTATTTATTTTTAAATAAGAAACTTTTGAAAAATTCCATACAACCGAAAAAGTGAATATGCGCATACACAGCTTTGGTATTGTTTTTAATATAACCACATTCCCACTCTTTAATATCATCATTGTACATAGTCTTAGTTAGTTTAAATCTTTTCTTCTCATCAAGCTGTACATATGATTTATGAAATTCATGACAATTTATTTCTATATTATTCTCTCCAGTTAATTTTTTGCTTGGAACATTAAGTTTTGCATAGCCAAAATTCTGAAGTTTTTTTGTCATATAGGACTCTCCACTAAAGAAACCAACTGTAGGAATGCCATCTATAGCTTCACTAAGGTACATCATCCCTCCACATTCGGCGTAGCAGCTCAGTCCATTTAAAAGCGCAGTTTTAATGCTTATAAGCATAGATTTATTGAGACTTAGCTCTTTTGCAAATACCTCAGGGTACCCTCCTCCAAGATATAAAAAATCAATATCTTCAGGAAGTTTGCTATCATTTAAGGGACTAAAGTAAATAATTTCTCCTAGTTCCCCTAGTAACTCTAAATTTCCTCTGTAATAAAAACTAAAAGCATTATCTAATGCCACTGCTATTTTCATACCTTTGTTACTCACATGAAATTCATCTTCATATCCATTATTATCTTTAAAACATTTTATTAATTGCTCTAAATCAACGTTTTTTTCCATAAGTTCGCTACAAATCGTAACTTTATCGTCTAAGTCTTCTATTTCACTGCTTTGTACAAGTCCTAGATGTCTACTCTTTAAGCTAAGCCTTTCATCCTTTGGTACATAACCAAAAACCACTATATTACAGTGTTTTTCGATAGCGCATTTTAAAAGTTTGAAATAGCTTTCACTTATATTATTTAAAATAACTCCAACTATATTTGCATCCTCAAAATTCATAATTCCATTGATTTCAGCACATAGCGTTGCACTCTGAGCCTTTGGAGAAATTATTAATACAACTGGAAGATTTAAAGTTTTTGCTAAATGAGCTGTAGAGTACTCAGTTGTTATACCTTTACCATCATAAAGTCCCATAACTCCTTCAATAACGCCAAGTGAATTTTCACTTGAATCTTTGATTCCCCTAGTAAAGCTTGCCTTAACTCCTGCTTCCCCCATTAGAAATAAATCCAGATTTCTTGAAGGTTTAGAAGTTACATGACTATGAAATGCTGTATCAATATAGTCCGGGCCAACCTTGTAGCCTTGCACATCGTACCCTCTATTCATAAGAGCCTTCATAAGTCCAAGGGTTATGGTGGTTTTCCCACCTCCACTGCTATTTGAAGATATCACTATTGTTTTCATTTATTCACCTCTATATCATTCGTCATTTTTTCTATGCTTGTCAAAGCTTCAATTAGTTTAATATTTAATTCCCTGTTTTTTATGGCAAATCTTATATAGCTATCGTCCAAACCTTTAAAATTTGATGCCCGTCTTATAAGAATCCCCTGCTCCATACACTTTCTATATAGCCACTCTCCATAAGTATTCATTAATTTACATAGCACATAATTACATTCTGTGGGGTAAACAATTTCAATGAAGCTTATTTTTTCAAGCTGTGATGGCAAGAATATTTTTTCTTCATATATCCACTTCTTAGAGTTCTCAATATATTCTTTATCCTCTAATACATACTTACAAGCAAGTTCTGCAAAGCAATTTATATTCCAAGGATTTTGTTTTTCTTTTATCTTATTAAGTAAGTTTAGATTTTTACTTATCCCATATCCAAACCTTATTCCTGGCATTCCAAAGAATTTCGTTAATGCTCTAATGATAAATAAGCAATTAAAATTACTTGTTTGTTTTATAAAGCTCAAATCCATGCTACTGGTAAACTCTATAAAAGCCTCATCTACAACTATAATTTTATTATTTGCTTCACAATATCTCAAAATATTATTAAATTTCACTTTATCAATAACATTTCCACTTGGGTTGTTTGGATTTCCAAGTATTAAACCATCTACGCCCTTAAGCTTTGAATATATATCCTCATAATCATAACTCATATCAGCCTTTAAATAAGAGTACTCTAGGTCGCATCCCCATTTTTTTGCATCAGCTTCATATTCTCCAAAGGAAGGTACAACAATTAGTAACCTTTCAAATGTGCTAATAACCAGATCAATAATCTCTGAAGCACCATTACCAAGCACAAAACTATCCGCTTTAATAAAGTTACCATCTCCAACATATTTAACTAAGTGTCCTATTAATTCTCTATACTTAATATCTGGATATCGCGTAATAGAACTTATTGCTTCCCCATAGTTATTTATAAATGATTTAGGTACTCCTAAGGGATTTATATTTGAACTGAAATCTATTAGATCTTTTCCCTTAAATACACCCTCAGAATAAATATCTCCGCCATGGCCTGGTACAATAACCTTTTCACCCTTCATTATTCCATCCCCAATCTATATAACGCGCACTATGAAATATATTCCCAAACAAATTATTTCAGATACATACATAAGCACTATTGTATATTTTATATGTTCCATGGAAAGTTCTTTTATAGGTTCACCTATCATAGGTTTTATTGATGTCTCCCCAAAATAAGTATTAGTTCCACCTATTTGAATTCTTAACGCTCCTGCAACTGCCGCCTCAGGATATCCACAATTTGGGCTCTTATGATTTCTTCTATCTCTAATCATTATTTTAAAGCTTTGAAACACATTTCCGCCGGCAAATGGAGCTGCTAAGCAAATAATAACTCCCGTGATTCTTGCGGGAATATAGTTAAATATATCATCAATTTTAGCAGGAAAAAATCCTATATACTTATATTTTTTAGTCATGTAGCCAAGCATGGAATCCATGGTATTAACACCTTTATAGAGCATTGCAAGTGGCGCTCCACCAATCATTGCAAATAAAAGAGGTGCTATAACCCCATCCGCAGTATTTTCAGCTATAGTTTCCACATCCGCTCTTATTACTTCACTCTCAGTTAAATTACTTGTTTCTCTTCCCACTATATATGAAAGTTTTACCCTTGCATCCTCTAAATCACCACTTTTTAAGGAATTATAGATCTTAATGCCTTCTTTATGAAGGCATCTAGCCGCTAAGGTGGTCCAAATAATAATTATATTTAACCCATGATGCATCCAAAAGAAGTCTCTTGTTATATATAGGATAAAATATGGGATTATGAAGCTCACACCCATAACCACAATTACGATTATCCCCCCTGAAAGTTTAAGTGCCTTTTCTGATTTACAGTTCTTTCTAAAAAAATCTTCAAGTACCTTTATAAGTTTACCAATATATATAATTGGATGAGGAAACCAAGAAGGGTCCCCAATTAAAAAATCAAGTAACACAGCTATGCCAATATCAATCATAAGTTTATAATTTCATATATTTTTTTCATATCTATGCTGTTTCTTACTATGTCAGCTAATTTATCAAGTTCTATTTCCCTAAGGCTTTCATAAGTTTTAGCTTCCTTTAAACACAATCCCTTTTCTTCTCGAATTCTATTTAAAATCATTTCCCTAAAAGGGATACCATCAAATATTCCGTGTATGTATGTTCCCATAATATTACCTTGTTTGTTTATAGCTCCATCAGGGTAGTCAACACTTTCTCCGTTTTTTGTGCTTATAGTGAATAATGGCTCCGTATCTTTGCCATAGGTTGAAATACCCATATGTATTTCATAGCCATATACACTCTTATTATTGAATTTAGCTTCAACTCTTGTGGTTACTTTTTCATCTTCAAACTGGGTAGTAATATCTAAAAGTTTCATACCATCTATGGATTTTAAGCTTGTCTCTACTTCATTAGGATCTAAAATAGCACTTCCAAGCATTTGGTAGCCACCACAAATTCCTATTACGGTCTTCTTTTCACCAAAGCGCTTTATCTCATCCAAAAGTCCACAATCCTTAAGAGTAACTAAATCTTCAATGGTATTTTTACTTCCAGGAATTATGAGTAAATCTGGGCATCCGAACTCCTCTTTACTAGTAATGAACCTAACAGAAACATCCTCTTCAATTTTGAGAGCATCAAAATCAGTAAAATTAGATATATGAGGCAGCTTTATCACTGCAATATCAATTTCCTTTGTAACTTTTTTATTGAATTCTACTGCTCCATCTTCATCTTCTAATTGTAGATTGAAGCTTGGAACCACTCCAAGACATGGAACATTTATTATATCTTCAATCATAGTAAGTCCAGGTTTTAGTATTTCTAAGTCACCCCTGAATTTATTTATAATTGTACCCTTAACCCTTTTTTTCTCATTGTCCTCTAGTAAAAGCATAGTTCCTGCTAAGGCTGCAAAAACCCCTCCCTTATCAATATCACCTACCAAAATAACTGGTGCATCAATAAGTTCTGCAAGTCCCATATTTACAATATCTCTATCCCTTAAATTGATTTCTGCGGGACTGCCTGCTCCTTCTATTACAACAATTTCAAAATTCTTTTCAATTTCCTCGAAATCCACCTTTAACATATCACTAAACTCAAGCTTCATATTATGGTATTCCTGAGCCGAAGAATTACAATATACCTTACCCTTTACAATAACTTGACACTTTTTATCGGAGCTTGGCTTTAATAAAATTGGATTCATGTAGGCCTCTGGTTCGAGTCCTGCTGCATACGCCTGAAGCACCTGTGCTCTGCCCATCTCTTTACCATCCAATGTAATATAGGAGTTTAGAGACATGTTTTGAGATTTATAAGGACATACTGTAAATCCATCTTGCTTAAATATTCTACATAATGCAGTAACTAATATACTCTTCCCAACAGAGGATGCAGTCCCTTGAACCATTATTTTAGCCATCTAAATCCCACCTTTTTTTGTTTTTCCAAGCCCTTCGTATTTATCTTCTATAACATCTCTAATATGGTCTAGATATATCTCTTGAAATTTCGGAATTTCTCCTAGCCCATGCAGATATACGTTAACTTTGATTCCCTGATTCTGTAAAACAGTTTTCCAGGAATCCTCTTCATCACTTGCCATGTCATTTTTAGCATGGTCTCCTGCAACTATCATTAAAGGTACTAAAGTTACTTCATTTATTTTATCTTCCACAATCTTTCTAATAACATCTTGTAGTGTTGGATAGCCTTCCACTGTTCCTAGATAAACATTTGAAAATCCCTTGTCATCGAACACACTTTGGAGACAAGAGTAGCAAGCATTAGCATAATGTATAGATCCATGTCCCATGAAAACTACCACTTTATCACTAGGAATAATTTCCTCTACCGCATCCACTAGAACTCCATAATCATTAGGTATTTCGCTTTCTTCACCTTTATAATATAAGGCCGGTCTACCGAGTTTTATCTCATTAAAAGCCTTTTTATTTTTAAATCTATGGACTACCGCTTTAATATAATCAAACTCAGCGCCAGGTATTAGGTGCAACGGCTGAACTATAACATCTGTGTATCCTTCCTGAACTAACTTATCTAAAGCCTGCTCTGGTGTATCGCAGGTAATACCATCTCTATCTTTAAGTTTTTTTATTATCATGTGAGATGTAAAAGCTCTTATAACTTCATAATCACTAAAGGTTTCCCTTACTCTTTCCTCAATTCTTTCAATAGTTAATTTCCTAGTATCCGCGTATGTTGTTCCAAAACTTACCACTAATATTGCTTTTTTCATTTTTCACCTCTACTATTTTATATATTGCTATATTAAAATTTCCTCATAACCTCTAAGAATTTCTCAATATCATCCTTGCTATGCTTAACACTTAAGAATAGTGATTCAAATTGTGAAGGAGCAATATATATTCCATTACTTATCATATGTTTAAAGAATTTCGCAAAAAGCACAGTATCACACTGTTTTGCATCTTCATAATTATTAACTTCGTGAAGCTTTGTAAAGAATATCGTAACCATTGATCCACATCTATTTACAACTATAGGAAGATTTTTCTCCACTGCGATTTTTTCTACACCGCTTTGAATCATAGCACCTAATTCCTCTAGTTTTTCATAATAACTTGGGTTATCATAAAGGTCCTTAAGCGCTGCATATCCTGCTGCCATAACCACTGGGTTTCCGGACATAGTTCCTGCTTGATACACTGGTCCCATTGGAGATAACATTTCCATTATTTCTCTTCTTCCACCATAGGCTCCACAAGGTAATCCTCCGCCCATAATTTTTGCATAGGTTACAAGGTCAGGCACTACTCCATATAAACTAGCTGCCCCTTTATAAGCAACTCTAAAGCCACTCATCACTTCATCAAAAATTAATAGACTTCCATTTTCCTTGCAAATTTTATTTAAACCTTCTAGAAATGATTTACTAGCTGGTATAACTCCCATGTTTCCAGCTACTGGTTCTATAATCACCGCAGCAATATCCTTTCCATGACTCTTAAATACATTTTTAACACTTTCAATATCATTGTACTCGGCTATAAGAGTATTTTTAATGCTTTCTTCTGGCACTCCCGCACTTCCTGGTATGCCTTCAGTTAGAACCCCTGAACCTGCACTTACTAGAAATCCATCAAAATGTCCATGATAACATCCAGCAAATTTAATTATTTTATTTCTACCTGTATATCCTCTTGCAAGCTTAACTGCACTCATAGTCGCCTCTGTTCCAGAGTTAACCATTCTAATCATATCCAGTCCATCTAGAGTGGTGCACATATGCTTTGCAAGCTTTAGTTCAAGATTTGTAGGAGCACCAAAAGCTATGGCCGACTCACAAGTTTCTTTAATTGCTTTTACAATGATTTCATTACAATGTCCCATCATCATAGGACCCCAAGCACAAACAAAATCTATATATTTATTGCCATCCTCATCAAATATGTAGGCATCCTTACCACTTTTAATTACGGGTGGATTTATATCCACATCTCTAAATGCCCTAACTGGGCTGTTTACTCCACCAGGCATATATTTTTTCGATTCATTAAATATATCTAAATTACTCATTTATATCCTCCCTAAGCCATTTACTAGCTTCTAGCGCATAATATGTGATAATCATATCCGCTCCTGCTCTTTTAATAGAAAGTAACATTTCTAGTGCAATAGCTTTTTCATTAATGAGTCCCATCTTTGCTCCTGCTTTAACCAAAGCGTATTCACCGCTAACGCTATAAGCTGCAATTGGAACATCACTTCTATCTCTAGCCCATCTTATAACATCTAAATATGATAGAGCTGGTTTAATCATTACGATGTCTGCGCCTTCTTCTATATCATATTGAATCTCGAGCATTGCTTCTCTAATGTTTGCAGGGTCCATTTGGTAGGTCTTTCTATCTCCAAATTGTGGTGCTGAATTAGCTGCTTCTCTAAAGGGGCCATAAAAAGCTGAACAATATTTTGCACTATAGCTCATAATAGGAATATTATCATAACCATTTTTGTCCAGTAAATTTCTTATAGCTAGAACTCTGCCATCCATCATATCAGAAGGTGCTATCATATCTGCTCCAGCCACTGCATGAGACAGTGCAATCTCCGCAATATATTTTAGTGATTTATCATTATTAACGGTGTCACCCTCAATAATTCCACAATGACCGTGACTTGTGTATTGACACATACACACATCTGTAATAATTAATAAATCACTTGTAATTTCCTTTATCACTTTAACAGCCCTTTGAACTATTCCATCAGAATCAAAAGCTGAAGATGCTATTTCATCCTTATGTTCTGGTATTCCAAAAACCATTACTCCTCTAACCTTGCACTTTACTACCTGTTCTATAACCTCATGTAATCTATCTAATGAATAATGATAACATCCAGGAAGTGAAGATATTTCTTCTTTTATATTTTTACCCTCAACTGCAAATATTGGATAAATAAAATCATTTGATGAAATCACTGTTTCTCTAACTAAATCTCTCGTAGCGCTCTTACCTCTTAATCTTCTGCCTCTATTAAACATGGTTCCCTCCTAATTTAATTCTAAGATTTTGCTTATAATTCCGTCTTCGCTATACTCATTGCAAACAAATGGCTTTATACCATTTAGTTCTAATTCCTTAGCCGTTATAGGCCCAATTGCCACAGATTTTTTCTGCTTTATAGCATCAAGTCCTACAAGTTTAATCATGTTTTTCACTGTAGACGGACTTGTAAATACAACTAAGTCCACATTTTCGAACGCGTTTACATCCGTTAGTTCTCCACAGATTGGTTCATAAATATGCACTATATCAACAATTGCACCACAACTTCTTAATTTATCAGAAAGATAAGCTCTGGAATGTTTTGAACATGGAATTAAAATTTTATCTTCTGCTTTAATTTTAGTGTTCAATTTATGGAACAAATCCTCGCTTATAAACTCTTCTGCAACAGTATCTGGGATTACCCCTCTATCCTTTAAGCATTTTTCAGTTGCGGGTCCAATTACTGCAAATTTCCCCTTTAAGCTTCTTATGTCTATTTCATTTTCTAAAATATAATCAAAAAATATATTTACAGCATTTACACTCGTAAATATTATGTGATCATATTCGCTTAGGTTATGTTTAACACTATCAAGCTCAAACTGGCTTCTTTTTATTTTAATAGAATTTATTTCAGTTACTTCGGCTCCCAAATCCACAAGTTTTTCATTTATAGATTTTGATTGCTCCACAGAACGAGTAGTACATATGTTAAGCCCGAATAGTGGCATTTTTTCATACCAATTCAAATCTTCACCTAGTGTTACCACATCTCCAACAACTATAATGCAAGGTGATGTAAATAACGCTTCCTTAACTTTTAATGCAATGTCCGCTAACGTCCCTACAACTTTTTTTTGTTTTGCCGTTGTTCCTCTCATTACTACTGCACAAGGAGTTTCTATAGATTTTCCTGAATTTATTAAATTTCTAGTAATACCGTAAATATGCTCTAGGCCCATTAGGAAAATCAAAGTACCATTTAGGCTAGATACACCTTCCCAGTTGATATTTAACTTTTCTGCGCTCATGCCTGTAAATACATGAAATCCTTGTGAAAGTCCTCTATGAGTAACTGGAATTCCAGCATAGCTTAAAACGGAAATAGCAGAGGTAACTCCTGGAATAACTTCAAAATCGATTCCTTCATTAAGGAGTCTTAATGCTTCTTCTCCTCCACGTCCAAATACATATGGATCCCCGCCTTTAACTCTTCCTACTATATGGCCTTCCTTTGCAAGAGTAACTAGCATTTCATTTATTTCATCTTGGCTTTTATAATGGCATCCTGGCGCCTTGCCACAATAGAAAATTTTACAACCCTCATTTAAATGTTTTAGTGCATTTGCCCCTGCCAGCCTATCATACATTACCGCTGTACATTTTTTTAACATACGGACCGCTTTAAGAGTCATTAATTCTGGATCCCCAGGACCTGCGCCTATTAGATATACTTTTCCCATATTTGTCTCCTTTACCTACAGTTTTTATAAAATGATTTTATCCAAGTAAAACTCTTTCTGCTAAATCCTTGCCCAATTCCAAATACCTTTCACTCGGACCCATTATATCTTTTTTTACAAGTTTTCCACCCACATTAAAAATCCCAACGATATGCATTAGGTTTCCTTCCAGCTCTGCATAGGCACCAAGCGCCGAATGACACCCACCATCTAATCTTCTCATAAAACTTCTTTCCGCCTCCACGCAAATTCTTATGTCGCGGTCATCAAGGCTCCTGAAAATTTCTGCATGCTGCCCTTTTGAAAGAACTTCAATTCCTAAAGCACCTTGTCCAACAGCTGGTATAAACTCATGAGGATCAAAATAATCCGTAATAATGCTTTCCATGTCTAACCTCTTTAAACCAGCTGAGGCAAGTATTATTCCATCTAAATCTTCGCTCTCAATCTTACTTATTCTAGTTTGAACATTTCCCCTTATTGAAACCGTAACTATATCAGGTCTTAAAAGTTTAACCAAAGCTGATCTCCTATTGCTACTTGTTCCAATTTTAGCCCCTTTCCTAAGTTCAAGAAAGCTTATGCCATTCATAGAAACAAAAGCATCCCTTACATCTTCTCTTGTAGGAATTGCAGCTATTTCAAAAGCTTTATTTATCTCATGTGGTACATCCTTCATGCTATGAACCGCAGCATCTGCCCTTCCGTCAGCAATAGCCATCTCTATATCTTTTACGAAAATGCCCTTTCCGCCTATCTTATCAAGAGAAACATCAAGTCTTTTATCTCCCTCTGTTTTAATAAGTAGTTTTTCACAGCATGCGCCATGTTTTTCCATAACTTTATTCATAACCCAATCAGCTTGAACAAGGGCTAGCTTACTCTTTCTTGTAGCAATTTTTAAATTCAAAATCTTCCCCTCCGTAAAACATATTTAAAACACTTTCATTAACTCCCTTAGAATAAAAAAACATAAAATCTTCAGATGAAACAAAATCCATGAACTCAATTTTATGATCTAGTTTCTTTACTTTTTCTCTTAAGCCGCAAATATACTCAGTAAATTCAGTATAATCATTAAGTTTACTCTCAATACTATCCGCAAGTAGAATTGAAGCCTTGGGATTTCCCGCCTTCGTGTGAATACTAAAAGATAAATTTTTCATTTGTCTTTGCACTGGTGTTATAAAAAGTCCCTCTTTAAAATTGGAACAATCTAAATATAATTTATAATTGTTTTCACAATCCTCTTTAATTTTTACATTGTCCGACTTATCATCCACTGCAATTACAACCAAATGCTTATTAAGTATATAACTTTTATTATAGGCGTCTTTTATTAACTCAACATTATAAAGGTTACATAAGTCGTTAAAACTAGAATTAAATTCTTTTGATACCACCAAAACATTACATCCTTTTTCAGCAAAACTCTTACACTTTATAAAACCCGCTTTTCCACCTCCAATTATTACAACTGAAATTTTGCGAGACAGGAGTGATATAAATGCATATTCTACTTCTGAGGATAAAATATCTTTTGTACTATTCTTAGACATTCATCAGCCCTTCCCTTCAATTGTTCTTCTTTTAGCACCTCTATTGCCCTATTAATATAAGCATCAGAAGTACTTTTAAGTAGTGTCATAGCTAGTTCCTCATTGCCTTTTGCATGTTGTTTATGCTTAAAGCTCTCAAACCTTTCATAATAAATTCTTTCCCCTGATTTTAAAAGTTTTTTGATGTGAGGATCAATTTCCCGAAGCTTTTGCCAATCTATGAAATCACCTACATATTTTTCTATTATGTATTTATTCTTATGCATTAACTCTTTTCTTTTTTTTCTATTCTCATCATCAATTGCGCTTATTTTATCTATATCATAAACCACAATTTTAGCCATGGACAATACCTTTTCCTCCACATCCCTTGGAAGCGCAAGGTCATATATTATCAGTTTTTTATCTGGAAGATCTCTTTTTAATACCACTGGATGAGGTGCTGAGGTGCAACATATGATACAATCTACCTCACTGTAATAACTGTTTTTCTCTTCAAAACTTATTATTTTCACCCTGCTATCTTTTATTTTAACGATTTCAACATTTCTTACTGCTATATAAATTACATCAAAATCACTGCTTAAAATATAATTTAAAGTTAGTGCTCCTACATCTCCAAATCCAACAAGCATAAACTTTCTAAGGCCACTATTTATAGCTTCCTTTACCACAATAGATGAAGAGGATACCGGAATTTTATAAATCTTTGATTTGTCCCTAAATTTTTTACCGCAAGTAATAGCCATCTGAAACAATTTCTGTAAATCACTATTTACTCCATGAACCTTTGTAGAGCTTTCAATTGCACCTTTAACCTGCCCTAAAATTTGATCTTCACCTAAAATTTTGGAATGGAATCCACAAACCACTTCCATCAAATGTTCGTAGGCTCTTTTCTCTTTAATGTGAAATGTATGTTTTATAAGTTTTAAATCCCAGTTCAAAACTTTAAAAATTTCTTCAATCTTTTTCTTATCACATTCTTCTGAATTAAAATATATTTCTGTTCTATTGCAGGTGCTTATTATAACTACTTCATCACATATACTTAAAACACTTCTTATACTTTCCTCTAAATGCTTTGGTATAATTGAAAGCTTTTCTCTTATTTCAACTGTACTCTCGCTATGTAATCCAATAAGTTGTATCATTTACTCATCTCCAAATTTACTCTTCTTTGATCGTAGGTTCTATCTAATGTCTACATAGCAATCTTTGATTATTTCTGCTTCCTGAAAGGTAGCCATATTATTTATAGTATAAAGCGCTGCTTCTATTACATTAAATGCTAAAGCACATCCCGATCCTTCCCCAAGTCTCATATTTAAATTTAACATAGGAGTAAGATTTAATTCCTTCATCATATAAATAGCCCCTGTTTCTGCTGACAAGTGGGAAGGAAACATATAATCTTTAGAAAGAGGATTAATTCTGCAGGCACATAATGCAGCAGCCGATGAAATAAATCCATCTATAACAATCGGTACCCGAAGACTTGCTGCTGCTAAAAAGCATCCGCAGAGTGCTGCAATATCGAAACCTCCAACCTTAGCTAATACATCAATTATATCATTTTTATCAGGGACATTTACCTGGATAGACCTTCTAACTACACTCTTTTTATTTTCATATTGCGTTTGCGTGAGTCCTGATCCTTTTCCCACTACTAAATCTGAATTTATACCTGAAAGCACACTAAGAACTGCTGCTGAAGTTGTTGTATTTCCTATGCCCATCTCCCCTGTTCCTAATAGATCATATCCTGATGATACCAACCCGTTCACTGTTTCTATTCCAACCTCTATAGCTCTTATTGCCTCATTTTTAGTCATAGCGGGCCCTATAGCCATATTTTTAGTTCCGTAGGCAATTTTTTTATTTATTATAGTTTTATTATCAAAATCAGCATTAACGCCAACATCCACAACAGTTATTTCTGAATTAGCGTGCTTTGCAAGTTTGCACACACCCGTTATATGTTTTGTAAAATTATTTGTGACAGTGGCTGTAATGTTTTGAGGACACGCACTTACCCCTTCTTCTGTTACCCCATTATCGGCACACATGATTATAATGTTTTTTTTGTTTATACTATTATTGGTCTTTCCAGTGATGCCTGTTATCTTAGCTGCAATTTCTTCTAATTCACCTAAGCTTCCTATGGGCTTTGTAAGATTATCTATTCTTTCTAAAGCCTCCAAAACGCGCTTACTATATAGTGGTTTTATGCTGTCTATTGTTTCCTTTAGAAGATTCATATATTCACACTCCCTTTTAAATCAAAAAAAATAGCACCCCTACCAAAAGATAGGGGTGCAATATTCCTTATTATTTATAACAATATACTATTTCAAAAGGATATCTACGCCACTACCCTTCCCTCCGAAGGATTAGCCTAACTCATGGCAGGTCTCCTGACTTACGCGTCTCTCTCCTCCCACCTTCCCAGCTTTTTAGCCAGTGGTCGGGATTTGTCTACGTATACAGTAGCGGGGGCTGTAGCATTACTGCTTTCCCTTTTAAACATTTAGTACCATAAATTTTCTATTTAATTATAAATAAATTATAACTTAAATTGTTAAAAAGTACAACCTTATAATTATTATTTACAATTAGCTATTGTCTTTAGAGCATATTTTTTATATCCTGGAATTGATGTTCCATAATTCAAAACCCATTTCATCATAGTATTTTCACTATAGATTATTCCAAGGAAATCTCCACTATGTGCACCAATAATTCCAATTCCACCTGTCTTAATTTGTATTTCTTTAACAGCTTTCAAAATATCATACTTTAATCTATATTGATTTCTTAATATACTTTCTGATGAAATATTGGCTAACTTTTCTATATTTCTTTCACTAATAGCTTGTTTTAGATTTGGTATAAGGTCTTCTATTTCTGCCAAATCACACTTCACATTTTTATTAAATCCAACAGTATCAATAACCTTTTGCCCCTCAAATACAAGCACATTAAATTCTAGATAACTGCCTAAGGTCTCCTTAAAGTCTCCATTTTTATAATCAAACAAAGTCATTTCCGGGAAAATTATACTGTCTGTTGGCTCAATTCCAATAGTATGGTTAATTAACTCCTGCTCATCATATTTCCTTTCAAAAAGCTTAAGTAAGGACAAATAGAGTGCCATTATGTCTGCAGTACTACTGGCAAACCCTTTTCCAATTGGGATTTCAGACACAATTTCTATATCTAGCTCATCATAACTGCGTATATAGCCCCAGCTTTCTAAAATATTCTTCATAAATCTTTTACACTTCGGGTATTTATTTTTATTAACTGGCAAAAAACTTTCAAAAACCATAACCCTAGTAAATAAATTAACAGGACAGGATAATAACAGTTCTTTCCCATATGCTTTCCCCTGTATTACTTCCCCTAGACTTCCAGGATAACTTCGTACTACTTTCATATATTTTTCTCCGATCTTATATATAATAATGTCTAAATTATAGTTGTGGTTTAAAAATAAATCAACAGTTTTATTGAATGAATTTTATTTGAGTAACATAATATATTATTGACACTAATAAATATGTGATGTAAAATTATAATATAATTGAATACTAAATTTATATAGGTTTAATCTTTATAGATTAATTAAAAGAGAAGTTGAGTGAAAATCTCACACGGTGCCGCCGCTGTAAAAGAGGAGTTCTTATATCTATACCACTGATTATTTCGGGAAGGTTTATAAGAATAATGATTCTTGAGTCAGAAGACCTACCTACATTTATATGCCATTTACTCTACGAGCGATAGGGAGGGGTGTTAAAATATTGATTTTATCATTATTAGTCCTTCTAACGAATTCGCTAGAAGGACTTTTTGTTCTGTAAATATTTTTCTTGGAGGTTTTTATGAAAAAGAAATATCAAGTTGCCCTCGGAATTTTTCTTGCGTTATTATTTATGCCTAAAAATGCCTTTGCGATGCACATAATGGAAGGATTTTTACCTCCTGTATGGTGTATTTCATGGGGAGCAGTGAGTTTACCATTTGTTATTGTTGGTTTGTTTTCAATAAAGAAAAAAGTTGAAATAAATCCAAGAATAAAAATGCTTATTGCAATGGCAGGTGCATTTACCTTTGCTCTATCAGCACTGAAGATTCCATCTGTTACTGGTAGTTCGTCGCATCCAACAGGAATTGGTCTTGGTGCAATACTTTTCGGGCCCACAGTAATGGTTGTGATAGGATTAATAGTTCTTATTTTTCAAGCCATAATGCTTGCCCATGGTGGGCTAACTACACTTGGTGCAAATACATTTTCAATGGCTGTTGTTGGAGGGCTCGTAACATATTATTCATATAAAATACTTAAAAAAATGAAGGTATCCCGGTCAACTTCAATTTTTATAGCGGCTGCACTTGGAAATTTAATGACATATGTTACAACTTCCTTTCAGCTTGCGCTTGCTTTCCCAGATAAAACTGGAGGATTTATAGCATCTCTTATGAAATTCATGGGTATATTTGCAGTAACTCAAATTCCACTTGCTATTAGCGAAGGGATATTAACTGTAATAGTATTTAACCTTTTAACTGCCTACAGCAAGTCTGAATTAATAGACTTAAACGTAATATCTCGGGAGGCATAAAAAATGAATAATAAAAAAAGCGATAAAATGTTAAAGAAGAATCTTATTCTAGCGCTTATTGTGGTCGTTCTTGGAGTTACGCCATTATTAATTAATAAAAACGCTGAATTTAATGGCGCAGATGGACATGCAAGGGATGCTATTACTCAAATTGATTCAACTTATGAGCCGTGGTTTACCTCTGTTTGGACGCCACCAAGTGGTGAGGTAGAAAGTTTACTATTTGCATTACAAGCAGCAATAGGTGTAGGATTTATTTGTTACTATTTCGGATACGCAAAAGCTAAAAAAGAATTTTCAAAAGTGAATAACCATGATCTCAATTGATAAATTATCTTATATATCTAAGCTTAGGAAAGTTAACCCAATGGAAAAGTTTGTTTTTGCTATTATAACAATGCTACTGAGTATATATTTAAACAATATTTTAATATCTGTAATTGTAATAATTCTTATGGGACTCATAACTGTTTATAAGGGTAAAATCCCCCTTAGTTCATACCTAATATTAATGTTAATTCCACTTAGCTTTTTAATAATTGGAGTTATAACCATAGCTATAAACATAGGAGCAAGTACTAGTGAATCATTATTTAGTTTTAGTATCCTAAACGTTGAATTTGGGTGTACAGTGGAGAGCATTATAGAATCCGTAAAAGTATTATTTAGGTCCCTTGCGGCAGTGTCGTGTCTATACTTCCTTTCACTATCTACACCAATTGTTGAACTTTTATCTGTATTAAAAAAACTTAAAGTTCCCAAATTATTTATAGAACTTATGAGTCTAATATATAGATTTATTTTCATCATGCTAGAAACTATAAATATGATTTATGTATCACAAAATTCTAGACTCGGATACTCAAACTTAAAAACTAGCTATAACTCACTAGGAAAACTTATAGGTGCACTATTTCTTAGTTCCTACAAACGTTCTGAGGATATGTATACCGCGCTAGAATCAAGATGCTACAATGGTGACATCAATGTTATTGAAAATACTTATAAGATTTCATATGTGAATCTATTCCTGATTGTATTACTAGAAACATTTTTAATATTTGTAGCTACAAATGACAATATAGGAGCAAGTATCATGGGAGGATTAATTTGGATAAAGAATATATTATAGAAACAAGAAATTTGAATTTTAAATATCAAGATGGAACTAAAGCTCTAAATAATATTAGTTTAAAAATAGAAAAAGGAAAAAAAATATCGTTTTTAGGAGTGAATGGCTCGGGTAAATCCACACTATTTTTAAATTTTAACGGTGTTTTAAAACCTTCTTCAGGCAAGGTTTTTTATAGTGGTAATGAAATAAAATATAAGGCCGCATCATTAAATGCCTTAAGGAAAAATGTAGGAATTGTGTTTCAAGACCCGGATAATCAGCTTTTTTCAGCAAGTGTGTATCAAGAAATTTCCTTTGGGCCAATGAATTTAAACCTCGATGAGGTTGAGGTTCGACGTCGCGTGGATGAAGCACTTATAAATACAGGTATGACTGAGTTTAAAGATAAGGCAGTTCATTTTCTAAGTTATGGGCAAAAGAAAAGAGTAGCAATAGCAGATATAATTGCAATGAACCCTGAAGTAATAATACTTGATGAACCGACTTCAAGCCTTGACCCTAAACATTCAAAACAAATAGTAGAGATATTTAATGACCTTAATGCAACTGGCATGACTGTGATTTTATCAACCCATGATGTTGAACTTGCCTACGCCTGGTCAGACTACATATTTGTTATGAAAGATGGAGAAATAGTTCGCGAAGGCTCACCTTATGAAATCTTTTCAGATGATGAATTAATATCTAACTCTTATCTTGAAAAGCCATTAATTCTTGAAGTTTTTGAGAAGCTACATGCAAATGGAAAAATAAATTCTGATGTACAGGTACCAAGAAATAAGCATGATCTTTTTAAAATAATAAATCAATAGCTACCCACTGGTAGTGTTGGAGGTAAAAAAATGGGTAAATTAGTTTTAGTTACTGGCGGGGCAAGAAGTGGAAAAAGTACTTATGCTGAGGATTTGGCAAAAGCGGTTGGTGATGATGTTATGTATATTGCTACCTCTATACCCTTTGATGATGAAATGAAGGAAAGAGTAAAAAAACATAGGGCTAGAAGACCTTCAAATTGGGGTACCTTTGAAGGATATATGGATTTAAAGAGAGTATTTCGAGATAAAGAAAAACCCTATCAATCTATATTGTTAGATTGTATCACCATAATGATTACCAATTTAATGTTTGAATTTGGTGGTTTTGATGTTGAAAATTTAGATGAAGAAGCGATAAATGAACTAGAAAAAAGAATTCTAAACGAAATAACTGAGTTTCTAGACGAAGCAAATTTAAATACAGAAACACTAATACTAGTTACAAATGAAATTGGTTTTGGCATTGTGCCAGATAATAAACTATCAAGAATATTCAGAGATATATCAGGACGAGCAAATCAATACATTGCCTCAAGAGCGGATGAAGTTTATCTTGTAGTTTGTGGTTTGCCTATGAAAATAAAATAAATTCCAGGGGGCATATTATGAAAAATTTTATTCTTATGCTACAATTTTTAACAAGAATACCTATAAATGTAGAAATTGATGTAGATGAGAATAGCTTTAAAAGTGCAATGGTATATTTTCCACTTATAGGGCTTGTTGTAGGCATTTTGAATGCGTTAGTTTTCTTATCACTCTCACTTATATTTTCAAATTCCATAACTATTATTTTTGTAACACTATTCAATGTGTGCTTAACTGGGGCCTTTCATCTTGATGGCCTAGCAGACACCTGCGATGGAATATACTCAGCTAGAAAAAAGGAAAGAATGCTTGAGATAATGAAAGATAGTAGTATAGGGACCAATGGGTCCGTAGCTATATTTTTTGATTTAGCATTAAGAATTGGACTCTTAACTTCCATTAGTAATACCAATTATAACGTAGTAAAAGCTATTATAATATCCTGCATTTTATCAAAAACTATTTTAGTTTTGCTTAGCTATATTTCCACTTATGCAAGAAAAGAAGGTGGTCTAGGTAATGTGTTTATCGGTAAAATTTCACTGAAAACACTAATTATAGCATTGATTATAATGGCAGCATTAACTTATTTACTAGTAGGCTTAAGTGCTATATTCATCATTGTTCCAACAATACTAATAATGATTTTATTTGAAAAATATATAAAATCTATAATAGATGGAATAACAGGTGATATCCTAGGTGCTGCAAGCGAGCTAACTGAGATTTTAGTATTTTGTATATTTATAATATTACAAAGGTATATGCTATGATTACAAATATATATTTAACTAGGCATGGGGAAACGGAATTAAATATTAAAAAAGTTTATTTTGGGTGGACGGATGTACCTTTAACATTGCAGGGACAAGCTCAATGTAAGGTTGTAAATGAAAGTCTTAATGGCATTGCTTTCGACGCAATAATAACAAGTCCCCTCATAAGAACTATGCAATCCTCCGAAATAATAACTGGCTTAAACAAAAATAGCTTTGAAATATACCCAGAGCTTAAAGAGCTTAATTTTGGAAAATGGGAAAATCTTCATTATACAGAAATAGAAAAACTATATAATGATGAATGGCTTGAGTGGGCAAAAGATTGGCAAGGTTTTTGAATTCCAGAAGGCGAAAGCT
>JANZQE010000307.1:0-7608 GCA_038040705.1 Clostridium sp.
TCTTCCACTAATTTATCCGCTCTAAACCTAGAGTTACAACCTTTGCAGTCCATTAGCGGGTCTGAAAAACCCCCAACGTGGCCTGTTGCAACCCAAACTTCAGGATTCATAAGTATAGCGCAGTCTACTCCTACATTATAAGGGCTTTCTTGAACAAACTTTTTCCACCAAGCTTTTTTAACATTGTTTTTAAATTCAACTCCAAGAGGACCATAATCCCATGAATTAGCTAGGCCACCGTATATATCCGATCCCGGGAATACAAATCCTCTATTTTTGCACAAACCAACTACCTTATCCATACTTTTTTCAAATGCCATGTTGACTCCTCCTAAATTTTGTTTAATTTAATATATTTTGTATTATGTATAAGTATAAAAAAAAGACTATACCCTAAGGGACGAAAATTACTTCCGCGGTTCCACCCTTATTGGCACATGCCCTACTCTAAGTTCTATACACTCAAAAGTTCCCTTCATAATAATACTTTGATTGTTTCCACCATCCACAACCTCTCTTATAAAGTACTACTATTACTCTTCCTTATCACAGTGAAATATTCAATTATATTTATATATTAATGAACTTCATATTATTATACACATATTGATTAGTAATTATTATTCATTCCAAAAAAATAAAATGGCTCCTCGAAAAGGATTTGAACCTTCAACCTATCGGTTAACAGCCGAGCGCTCCACCGTTGAGCTATCGAGGAATATTATTATTTTTAACTACAAAGTCATTATAACATATAAAATTAAAAAATCAATAGTTTTTTACACCTCATCCCGTTTTCAAACCCATAGATTATATTAGACCCATACTGGCTCACAATAATAAAAGGATATTTTAGCTGAGCTAAAATATCCTTTTATTTAAAATTATTGGTTTATTGGTTTCATTGTAGGGAATAGGATAACATCTCTTATTGAAGAAGCGTCAGTTAAGAACATTACCATTCTATCAATTCCTATACCAAGCCCTCCTGTTGGTGGCATCCCTGTTTCTAATGCACTCATAAATTCTTCGTCTAATAAATAAGCCTCATCATCGCCTAGTTCTCTTTCTTTTGCTTGTTGCATAAATCTCTCTCTTTGAACTACAGGATCATTTAACTCTGAGTATGCGTTACACACTTCTCTTCCAAATACAAAGCCTTCAAATCTTTCTGTAAACTCATCATTCCCTCTCTTTTTCTTAGTAAGAGGTGATATTTCTACAGGGTAATCACATAAGAATGTTGGCTCTAATAAATGCTCTTCCGCGTATTCTTCAAATAATGCATTTAATATATCTGCTTTTGTACAATTTTTTAAGTCTTTTTTAAATTCTAAATGCTTTTCTTTAGCTACCTTTTGGGCTTCTTCATTTGTACTAATAAGTTCAAAGTCTACTCCTGAATACTGTTTTACTGCCTCTACCATAGTAATTCTTCTCCACGGTGGAGTAAAGTCTATTTCAGTTCCTTGATAATTAACTTTGGTAGTACCATGAATTTTTTCACAAACATAAGCTATCATATTTTCCGTAATTTCCATCATATCATTATAATCAGCATAAGCTTCATATAGTTCTATCATTGTAAACTCTGGATTATGTCTTACATCCATTCCTTCATTTCTGAAGTTTTTACCCATGTCATATACCTTTTCAAAACCAGCAACAATAAGTCTCTTTAAATATAACTCTGTTGCAATTCTAAGATACATATCAATATCTAACGTATTATGATGAGTCATAAATGGTCTTGCTGCTGCGCCTCCTGCTATTGGCGCTAAAATCGGAGTTTCAACTTCTAAAAACCCTTTATTATCTAAGAATTCTCTGATATATCTAATTATTTTTATTCTCTTCATAAAGGTCTCTTTTACTTCTGGATTCATTATTATATCTACTTCTCTTTGTCTATATCTTAAATCAGGGTCTTTCAATCCATGCCATTTTTCCGGAAGTGGTTTTAAAGACTTAGCTATAAGCTGAAAATCCACTATATGTAATGATATCTCACCAGTTTTTGTAACAAAAGGTGTACCTGTTATAGTTAAAAAATCGCCTATGTCAAAACTTTTATATTCTTTTAATTTCTCTTCACCTACATCATCTATTTTAATGTATAATTGGATTTTGCCATATCTATCATGAATATCAGAAAACCCAGCCTTACCATGAACTCTTTTAGACATAAGTCTGCCTGCTACAATAACCTGCTTACCTACTAATTCCTCATAGTTGTCTTTAACCTCTTGTGATGTATGAGTTCTCTCAACCTTATATACATCAAATGGATCCTTACCTTGTTCTTGAAGCGCTGCTAATTTTCGTCTTCGTATGGTTACCTGCTCATTATATTTAGATTCAAGTTCATGCAAATTTTTTTCTTCTTCGTTTGACATTGATATCCCTCCTGTTTTCTTCTAGCTCGGCAAACAATTAATAATTCTTTAGCCATAACTATTGCTTCTGTACATATATTTCTTTAGGGTACCTACCAATTATACATTGTTAAGTACCCTTTTCCCTATAAAAATGAAATAATTCTAAAAACTACCCTCTTTTAACTTCTAATACTTCATATTTTCCAATGCCATCTGGAACTGTAACTTCTATAATTGCTCCTACTTTCTTACCCACTAGAGCAGAACCAACCGGTGATTCATCTGATATCTTGTTATTCAGTGGTTCCGCTTCTGCCGAACCTACTATATAAAATTCAACCTCTTCATCAAACTCATAATCCTTAACCTTAACTATAGATCCTATACTTACTACCTCTTTATCAATTTCATTTTCATCTATAACACTTGCATTTCTAAGCATATTTTCTAATTGTATTATTCTTCCTTCTACAAACGCTTGCTCATTTTTAGCATCATCATACTCTGAGTTTTCACTCAAATCACCATATCCCAGTGCTACTTTTATCTTTTCTGTTATATCTTTTCTCTTTACAGTTTTAAGAAATTCTAATTCATCTTCTAATTTCCTAATTCCCTCATAGGTCATTACATATTTTTTTGGCTCACTCATTTATTTCTCCCCTTTTATATTTATATTCAATAAGTTAATAAACATCAATAAAACCCTCTATAAAATAGCAGTGCCCAAAACATTACTCCCCATTATAGTAATGTCTTTCTAAAAAGATTAAATTTAAGGAATGTATATAATATAAGGCTATTCGTTCAAATTGATGAAATATTGGGTATAAAATTCATTATTACAATAACAACCCATGTAACCATTTAGCACATTATAAATCAGCCCATGAAGATTGTCAATATGTTAGATATACAAATCTCTAGCAAATTACATTATTGTTGAATTTAATTTGTTTTATATATATACCATTATACTTGAGGGCCTTCTCAATATCGGGCTCTTGCATTTGGCATAATATAGCACCTAGAAGTTCGATGGAAAAATCTAGTTTAGAAACACTCCAAGGTACATTATAGCACACATCATTTACTGCTAGAATGTTATTCACCGAAATCATACTGTTATCTAAGAACCATACCAATTTACCATCACTGAATTCATGGTCTTTAGACGAAATAATAAAATCTGCTGTTTTTGTCGCATATACTTCATCATCTGTTACAATCGGTGATACACCGAAATTAGCAATAATGTAATCTGCAAATTTTCTAGCTCTCACCAAATCCCATGACAGAAACACAATATATTTGCTTTGCTTTGCAAGTTCCACAATAATATTATAGTTTATGATTTCTACAGCGTCATATACTACAATACAACAATTTTTAAGACTCTTATTCCTCAGTCTAAGCAAAAGCTTTATACTCTCTACAACACTATAAGCTAAAAGTTGCTTTTGAAATGAATTAAAATAATTATAATCCATAGGCCTAAGTGTTTTTGGTGATAATTGTATTTCTTTACATTTACATAATCTTTTAGCATAAGTTAAATTACCTAAGTACGCTTTTCTATTAAAATTGGGTGGAAGTCTTACATGTGTAACATTAATATCTAATTCTTTAATATGTTCACTACTTACGATCTTTATCCGTCGTTTATCTTTAAATTTGCTCAAAAATCCAAATTCATTATAACATTTATTAACATTGGAAGTTACACATAAAATCGGTTTCATAGATCTGCACCTTATAAATTAATGTACTATCATCTTATTCTCCATTAATTATATAAATTCATGTTTTAATTTAAAAATTATTTATTTATAATCTTTAAATATTCCCTATATTCTAAAAGTAATCCTCGTGCCTCGTAATAATTATTTATAGTATTAATTTTATTCTTAATTTCAGTGCAATTGCTAAGTCCTTTAATATACCAAGCTGTGTGTTTCCTCATTTCTCTAACCGCTCTAATTTCACTATAGGATTTTACAGCTAAATCTAGATGCCTTATGCACATATCTAATTTTTCTACTGCAGTTGGATATATAATCTCTTCTCCACTTAGCGATTGCTTTATTTCTCTAAAAATCCAAGGATTCCCCATAGCTCCTCTTGCAACCATTATAGCATCACAACCTGTTACTTCCTTTATTTTCATAGCATCTTCTACAGAAAATATATCTCCATTGCCTATTACTGGAACTCTAACATTCTCCTTTACAGCCCTAATGATATCCCAATCAGCTTTGCCAGCATACATTTGTTCTCTAGTCCTACCATGTACTGCTATTGCATCTACGCCTGCATCCTCCATGCACTTAGCGAATTCTACAGCATTAACACTATTTGAATCAAAGCCCTTTCTAAACTTTACTGTTACTGGCTTTGTTGAAACTTTTTTCATTTCTTTTACGATCTGTGCTGCTAGCTTTGGATTTTTCATAAGAGCGGAGCCCTCACCATTTTTCACTATCTTGGGTACAGGACAACCCATATTAACGTCAACCATACAAATATCGTCCCTACTATTAAAAATTTCGCAAGCATTAGCCATAATTTTAGGATCATTCCCAAATATCTGAATAGCTACTGGTCTTTCTAAATCAGAAACCTTCATAAGAGATTCTGTATTGCTACTTCCATAATATAATCCTTTAGCACTTACCATTTCAGTATATAGGAGACCACACCCGAGTTCACTGCATAACCCCCTAAAGACGTTATCAGTAATTCCTGCCATTGGAGCTAAAAAAACATCATTCTCAAATTGAATATTTGATATTTTCACTTAATCACCTATTCCTTATTCTTTTCATAAATCATCCTAAGTCCTTCTAATGTTAAGTTAGCATAAACGTCATCAATAGTTGTGGACCCCTCACTTATTACTTTTGCCAGGCCTCCTGTAGCAACTACATAAGGTTCTTCTTCTCCCATGTTAACCATTTCTATTTTCATTTTGCTTACAATATAATCAACTTGGCCAATATATCCATATATTATTCCAGCCTGCATACTTGAAACAGTATTTTTACATATAACTGTGTCAGGTTTTATAAGCTCCACCCTAGGTAGCTTTGCAGCTCTCTCAAATAGTGCTTCAGATGCTATTTTAATACCTGGGCATATAGTTCCACCTAAATAATTAGCCTCTTTACTTATAGCACAAAAGGTTGTGGCTGTTCCAAAATCTATTAAAATTAATGATCTTTTATAAATTTCATGGGCTGAAACAGCATTAACAATTCTATCCGCACCTACTTCTTTGGGATTATCATATTTAACATTTATTCCAGTTTTAATTCCTGGCCCCACAACCATTGGAGTCAGCTTAAAATATTTTCTTATCATATGCTCTATTGAGTACATAATATTTGGAACCACCGAGGAAATTATTACTCCCCTAATAAGCTCTGTTCCTATGTTTCTTTGATAAAATAATTGCATTACTTGAATTCCATATTCATCAGCAGTTTTTTTTGCATCAGTGGATAGTCTCCACTCTACGAGTAGCTCTTTACCCTTAAAAACTCCTAAAACAGTATTTGTATTTCCAACATCTAAAACTAAAATCACTTTATACACCACCTATACAATATAAAGAAGATTACACTCTACTTCATATTTTTTCCGTGCTAAAATTACAATAATAGCATAGCCAATATTATATCATATTGATTATAACTATTCACAATTTAACAATTTAATTTTAACAATTCAACCATATTTGTCAAGCTAAATATTTATAAGAAGTTTTTCTAATGAAAATAATTTCATATACAATAGACTATATAAATGTTATTTCCCGAAAATATAGTTACTACATTTATTAATGCATTTATATTCTCTCGTCCTTGTTACTCAATAACTGCCAAAACATCCCCAGTATTAACAGTCGCACCACCCACTACACTTACTTCAATTATTTTCGCATCGCGAGGCGCCATAATTTCATTTTCCATTTTCATAGCCTCAAGTATAAACATTACATGTCCCTTTTTAATATCATCTCCTGGACTTACATTAACATTAAGCACAGTTCCAGGCATAGGGCATTCTATTTTTTCGCCAGTTGTAGGCATTTTTTTCACCTGAGTTTTTGATGATGGCTTACCCTTTACTGGCGTTTTCTCGGTTATTGCTACCGGTTTGTTGCTAGTAGGAAATTCACCATCGGCCTCTTCAACCTCTACTTCATATGTATTTCCATTTACTTTTATATTGTATCGTTTCATTTTTACCCTCCTAAACTATAGCTTTCAACTATTTTAAACTTCTGATATTCCCCGAAACGAATTACTATTTATTCTTTTAATACCCTTTATTCTTAAATTTGCTTGTGGCTGATCTAGGTATGCAGATAAAGCTGCGGCTATCACTGCCACGAGCTCTAAATTTTCTTTAATTTCAGCCCCTTTAATTTCATCATATTGTTCCTCTTCATTATCAATTATATCTACAGTATCAGGTTTAACTTTATTTCTTGGAAAGCTAAGTATAAAACTTTGAAATTTTGTAATAAACATCAAAGTAACCAATAATGAAAAAACTATAGTCATAGCTACAATCGTTGTAATTAATGCATCCAAATATGAAAATTCCATATATTTATTCCCCCTATATTAATGCACTTCCATGTTTTTGCAACTATTTGAATGCTTCCACTTTCGCTGCAATTGTTAGCACTTGAATACATTTTAGTTTCTATATATTTTTCTTCTTCTTTCGTTATCATTTTATTTGAACTTATTGCAAGTTCACCAGAATTTCCAATCATTATTGTGAAATCACTCATTGTCGCACTTAGTGCTGCAATCCCTGAACAAGGACCTGCGATTACTGCTATTTGTGGAACTACTCCTGAAAGCTTCGCATTTTAATTGCCATACCCCCTATGTTAAATACATAAAATCGTGCTAATTATAATAGTATCATATGCCTTTAATTTTGTATATTTGTTTTTGCAAGCAATGTTTCATTTTTCTGTATATTCAAAAATAAGGTTGTTATAGAGTATTCTATAACAACCTTATTCATATTTGAGTTAGTTTAAAACAAACCCGATATAGTACCATCTTCAAAAATATCCATTTTATTCGCTGCTGGCACCTTTGGAAGACCAGGCATTGTCATAATATTTCCTGTTAAGGCTACAACAAAACCAGCCCCATTAGAAATTTTTACTTCTTTTATATTTATCGTAAAGTTTGTCGGCCTTCCC
>JANZQE010000308.1:0-8482 GCA_038040705.1 Clostridium sp.
TGGATTATATAAGGAAAAAGGTGTCTAATATAAAATTAGAGTTTATATTAGATGCGAATTATATTGAGACAAAATTAAAAAATAAGAATTCAGCTTTTGACACAATAGGTACCACCGAAAAACCAGATGTGGCAGCATCTAAGCTTTTAGAAGGAAGAATAGCAATAATTGTAGATGGCACCCCTTTTGTTATCACAGCACCATATTTTTTCCTGGATAATTTCCATGCTCCTGATGATTATTATTCTAATAGATATTTCGCTA
This sequence comes from Clostridium sp., assembly GCA_038040705.1. Classification (GTDB taxonomy): domain Bacteria; phylum Bacillota; class Clostridia; order Clostridiales; family Clostridiaceae; genus Clostridium_AD. Next base: position 265 of record JANZQE010000308.1, read on the forward strand.
ATTTATCGAGACTTACGAGAGTGCTTAGCTTTTTCTCAGCCAGCTTATTGTCAGGATTATATGTGGCTATTGCTTGTTTTCATTTTGCACTTATTCCTACGGTATTTGCTGTAAAGTTCACTATTTCTAGGGCAGGTGTACCAATCCCTACAGTGTTAGAGTTATTATTAATGACTTTTTTCTTTCAACTACTTAGAGAGGCTGGGATAAGATTGCCACAGTCCATAGGTCAGTCAATGAGCATTGTTGGAGCTTTAATCTTAGGTGATGCCGCAGTGGGAGTAGGAATCGCATCGCAAAGTACTGTAGTAATTGTGGCACTTTCATCTATTTCTTCCTTTTTGGCACCAAAGCTTTATGGTGCCCTATCCATATGGAATATAATTATTATTTTGTTTTCTTCAGTTCTAGGGCTTCCGGGATTTTATATCGGCTTTTTTATTATGATCTCTCATTTGGCGGGGCTTGAGAGTTGTGGATATCCATATTTGTTTCCATTAGGGACACTAGAAACTTTTAAATTCAAGGATATATTATATAGAAAAGATCTTAGTGAGATATCAAATAGTATTTTTGATAAGGATGATTATAATGAAAAAGTATAAAAAAATATTAGTTATAAGCTGCATAATAATGAATTGCCTTACTATGACATCATGTTTTAGTTATAAGGATGTTAATAAAATTTTATTTGTTACTGCCCTGATAGTAGATGTAGATGATGACGGCAATCCTATAATATATGTTGAAACTTTCAAGGGAGCAAGAGGAACAACACCTGAAGGAACTGATGAAAGGATTATATTTAAAGGAAAAGGAAAAACAATGTTTGAAGCTGTTAAAGAGTTGAATACCTCATCTAGTTATAAATTAAATTATACTCAGAATAAGGCTATAATATTTACTGAAAAGGCAGCAGAATTCGGTGTTGACAATTTTATTAATTTTTTTGATCGTGATCAAGAATTGCTTATAAGACCATATATTACAGTATATATAGGAGACCCAGAAAAGCTTATTAATTTAAATATTCTTCAACAAAAGTATATTGGATTTTTCATAGCGCAGCTTGTAGAAAATATCGGTACTTCTTCAAGAGCTGTAAAACTAAGTTTAAATGAATTTTATGCTCAAAGAAACATGGGCGATAAAGCCAACGTAATTACCATAATAGATATCACAAAAGATAACTTAACGCCAAAATTAGAAGTAAATGGTGGAGCGGTTATAAAAGATGATAAAATGGTTAGCATATTACAAAGAGATGAAGGGCAAGGGTTTAATTTTTTAATGAATACTATGGTAGGTGGTTCTTTAGAAATAACGAATCCATGCGATATTAATGAATTTATAAGTTTAGAAATTAAGAAATCTAAAACCAAGACTGAAATTAGTTATTATGATAATATTGTTCATTTAAAAAAGAAGATTAAAGTTAAGGTGGATTTTGCAGAAGCCCAAAAAAGTATAATATTCACTGATGATAACATTACAAAAATACAAGAAAAGTCAGAAGAAAATATTGTGAAAGCGTGTAATATTTTATTTGCAAAATACAAGGAAATGGGAGTAGATATCTTTGATATAACTGAACAATTTTATCAGAAGTATCCAAACATAAAGAACGAAGATATTATTAATAAAACAGAGTTAAAAGTGGAAGTAGATGTAGAAATAATGAATATAGGGTCTGTTAAGAATTTTGAGTAAAAAGACGATGGTATTCCATCGTCTTTTGTTGTAAACTAGAGTTATAAAAAATAAATGAATTATCATCGAAACATTGTATAACTATAAACATAGTATATTATTATAGCGCGTTGGGGTGAAAGTATGGATGCAAAAAAGATTAGCTTACTTTTAAAGAGAGATGAAGGTACAAAATTAGACTTTAAGCAAAGAATTGATATATTTATAGAGAGTGGTAAAAAGGAACTGGCAAAAGATATATGTGCTATTGCGAATTCTCGTGGGGGAAGAGGATATCTTGTTATTGGAGTTGAAGATAAAACAAAAAAAATAATAGGGATTAATGCTTCTGAATTTAAAGAAGAGCAGCTACAACAAATTGTTAGTTCAAGATGTGAACCACCCATCCCAATATCAATAGATTTTGTAGTATACCAGAGCAAAAGTCTTGCAATTATAACTATTTATGATGGTGGGCAGAAACCCTATCAGTTAAGGGAAAATGGTGCGTTTTATATAAGGCGAGGTTCCACTACAGATACCATGAGGAAGGAAGAATTAATTTCTGTCTTACAAGAGAATTTAAGTCTCAACATTGAAACTACGCCTATTATGAGTAGTGATATTAGCAGCCTTAATTTTAATATCATAGACAAATACTTTCTTAACAAGGGTATTTTAATAAATGAAGACAATAGGCTAGGATTTATGGACAACTCAGGAATAACTTTTGTTGAAAGGGACTACAACAAAAGGGTAGTAACCCTTGGAGGTTTATTAGTGTTCTCTTCATTTAATAGCATATACATACCTCATAACATGATAAAAATAGTAAACAAAGTAAATAGTGATCTAGATGAGGTTATGATTGTGTCTGGAAATTTATTAGATATGTTAGATGCAGTAGAAAAATTATTTATTAATATATTTCCTGTAAAGTATCCTGTAACTGCAGTGTATGAAGCTGTGAAAAATGCAATACTTTATCGAGATTATACTATATTTTATAAGGAAATTGAAATAATAATAAACTATAATAGTGTAAGTGTAATTAGTCCTGGAAACCTGCTATTTTCTACTAAAATTAATACTCATAATTCACTAAAAAGAAATATGTGGATATATGATAAGCTAATAACCTTAGATGACAGAAAGAGATTTACGAAATCAGGAAGAGGGTTTGCAGGAATGAAAAAGGCTTTTAAAAAATATGGCAAAGTTATATTTGTGGATTCAGAAAATGATAATAGTTTTAAGGTGATTTTCCCAGGAATTAAAATTTTTATTTGATAAACTATAATATTGCAATAATATTCTGAATATTATATAATATGTATAACTATATTGTGTGCTTGTGTAGACCTATTTAATAATTATCTGTTTATGTTAGATAAAATAGGAGGCGGTTAACATTATTCATGTATTTTGCGGTAGAAAAGGTTCAGGTAAAACTAAAGCTTTAATTGAACTTGCCAACGGAAAAGTTGACGAAGTTAAAGGGAATATAGTGTATATTGATAATGATACTAAAGCTTTACTACAATTAAGTGGTAAAATGAGGTTTGTTGCTACAAATGAGTTTAATTTGAGAAGCAATAATGATTTTTACGGTTTTTTGTGCGGTATGCTCTCAAAAGATTATGATATTGATACCATTTTTGTTGATGGAGTGTTTAATATTGTAGATGACAAACTTGAGCATATGGCACAATTATTTTCTAAAATGGACTCTTTAGCTAAAAAATACAGTGTTGATTTTTATGTAAATGTTGGTTGTGAAAGCAGGAACCCGCCAGAGTTTTTAAAGGATTATATCGCATAAAGATGTAAAGTGATTTTTGTGTTTTAAGTAGAATGCAGGGTCAAAACCCTGCATTTATTGTATATAGAGAAAACAGGTGGAAATCGAAGTATATGAGTAGCAAATCGATTACAACAAGATAAATCAATGCTTAGATAACTTGAAATATTTTAATTACATGTATATAATTAGTAACATAAAAATTTATATTAAAAAGGCTGTGAAAGAAAAAAGTAACTATAAGAATTATTCAGAGAGCTAGTGGAAGGTGTGAACTAGTTAAGGGCTATAGTGAAATACATTCTGGAGCTTTAAGCTGAAATGAAGGTATCTTTAAATTAAGCTGAGACGGACTTACCTTACGTTATAAGGCATGAGCGGATTGTTAAATCAATTTGGGTGGTACCACGGAATTATTTCGTCCCTTTCTTAGGGGGGCTTTTTTTATTTTAATCACATTTTAACTACAATTATCATAAGGAGGAATTATCCATGGAAAATGTATATGATATACTTAACGAGCGAGGATACATCAAACAACTTACTCATGAGGATGAAATGAGAAAAATATTTGAAACTGAAAAGGTAACATTTTATATAGGATTTGACCCAACAGCGGATAGTTTGCATGTGGGGCATTTTATTGCTATGATGTTTATGGCACATATGCAAAGGGCAGGCCATAGACCTATAGCTTTAGTTGGTGGTGGGACTGCAATGATAGGTGACCCATCAGGTAAAACAGATATGAGGAAAATGCTTTCAAAAGAGGAAATTGATTATAATATATCCTGCATTAAAAAACAGCTTTCAAAACTTGTAGATTTTAGTGATGGTAAAGCTATTCTTGAAAACAATGCCGATTGGCTTTTAAATTTAAATTATGTAGATTTTATTAGAGATATTGGGGTGCATTTTTCAGTAAACAGGATGCTCACGGCTGAGTGTTTTAAACAGAGATTAGAAAAAGGATTATCTTTCTTTGAGTTTAATTATATGCTTATGCAAGGATACGATTTTCTAGTGTTAAATCAAAAGCACGGATGTACTATGCAACTTGGCGGAGATGATCAATGGTCTAATATAATTGCTGGTATGGAGCTTATACGGAGAAAAGAAAGTAAACCTGCTTATGGTATGACCTGCGGCCTACTTACTAACAGCGAAGGCAAGAAGATGGGTAAAACGGAAAATGGTGCTTTGTGGCTTGATGCGAATAAAACATCTCCTTATGATTTTTACCAATACTGGAGAAACGTTGCGGATTCAGATGTGGAAAAATGTTTATGCTTACTTACTTTTGTAGAAATGGATGAGATTAGACGATTATGTGCTTTTAAGGATGAAAAAATTAATGGGGCTAAAACTGTTTTAGCTTTTGAAGTTACGAAACTTATTCATGGAGAAGAAGAAGCTATTAAGGCACGATCTGCATCAGAAGCATTATTTGGTGGTGGAGTTAACATGAGTGACGTTCCTACCATATCAATACCAGTAGATATGAAGAATGCCCTGTTAATGGATATATTAGTGCATACTAAAGTGCTACCTTCAAAAGCGGAAGCTAGAAGGCTAATTGAGCAAGGTGGATTAACAATCAATGATAAAAAGATTGAGGATAAAAATGCAATACTTTTAGAAGAGGATTTTAAAGAAGGCAGTGTACTTATTAAAAGAGGAAAGAAAAAATACTATTCACTAATTATAGAGTAGGAATAAATTTAATAGAAAAAAGCTGAAATTCATTTTGGCTTTTTTATCCTTGAAATTAAGGGGACGGTTAACAACTATTTAAACTTTTGAGTTGAAAATAGATAATTGTTAACCATCCCCTTAAAAAACCCTTTAAAAACATTTTTTTTATACGATAATAAACTATGCCAAGTAAACTAGGAGGTGTCTTATGTCAGTAATTAGCAATATTGCAGTTTTACAAAATCCACAAGATAAAAAAGCTTTTAGTAAAATATCCTTTGAAGAAGGAGAAAAGTTCAGTGCAAGAATAGTAAGTCTGGATCAGCAAAATGGAGAAGTTAATTTAAAATTATTAGATGGATGGCAATTTACTGCTAAGCTGGATAAGTCACTAGAACAAAATAACAGTGGTGGCGTGCTTAAATTTGTTGTAGAAGGATTTGAAGATAATAAACTCAAAATAAGATTATTATATGAAGATATGCCGGATAAAGTCATCCCAAATGATATTTTAGAAGAATTCGCTAATGAAAAATTTTTAGGGCCTGACAAAAGCGATGTTTTAATTTTTGGAAAAATGCTAAAACATGATATGCCTTTAACTAAAGATAATATAGTAGATATTAAAAATCTAGTGAATTTCAAAGAAAAAATATATTTGCTCGAAGCAAAAGAAGAGGTTTTTATTGATAAGTATCTTGATAGCAGAAATATTGATAAAGGTAGCGAAAAGGCAAATGAAATAACAAAAATATTAAAGGATTTTTTTGGGGCTTTAAAGAATTTAGACATGGATGAGATATTATTATTTAAAGAGAATAATATAGAGATTACTAAAGCAAACCTGGACAGCTTTATAAAACTTTTTAAAGGGGAATCAGCCATATATAACAATTTGCAAGAAATTAGTAAATTTCTTTCAAATAGTGATATAATTAAAAATATGCTAGAAAATATTGATCCATCTTTAATAAACCCAAAGGAAAAAGGCGAGAATTTAGAGCCAGAGAAAAATGAGAAGGTTTCATTAAATGAAATGGATGTAGCAAGTAAAAATGCTGCAACTAATAAATCTTTAGGTTATGGTAAAAACAATTCTCTTAATGATATTATTAACATGATAAAAAAAGAATTGAATATTCCGGATATAGACAAAGGCATTATAAGAAATATTGAAAGTGATATGGAGAAGATAACTACAGATTTTGTTATTAAAGAGCAAATAAAACTCAAAACTGATGAAATTAAAAATATTGTTAAAGTTCTTATTGAAAGCAAACAAAATCTAAGACCTGAGTTTTACGAGAAGATTATGGATATATTTGGTCAGAAGGTTAACGATATAAAGATGTATAATTCTATTTCAGAACAGTATTATTATTTAGATTTACCTATAAATGTGAAAGAAAATGAATATCAATGTAAATTGATTATTAAAGATGATAGAAAAAAAGGTAAGAAGATTGACACTAAGAATGTGAAAATTGCTACTAGGGTAAAAACGATAAACATGGGAACTGTGGATGCATATATTAAAATTAGTAACAGTAATATGGATATTGATATAAATTGTGACGAGATTTGGATGCAAGTCTTCGAACTTGGCAAAGAAAGGTTAATTAAGGATTTATCTACTCAAAATTATAGGGTTAACATTTACGTAAGTAAGAAGGATACCGAGTTTACACTAACCAATTGCAGAGAGTTTTTCGATGATAGGAGTTTTAATACAATAGATAGAAAGGTATAATAGGATAAGGTAGTTTAGATTTGCAATTTTAAACATTAACGAGGTGCGTTAAAATGAAAAAACTAAAAAAAGCTGCTGCAATAAAATATGAAAAGGGTTATGATGTTCCTATAGTAACAGCAGCTGGAATGGGGTGTATTGCGGATAAAATCCTGCAGAAGGCTGAAGAGAGTAAGGTGGCTATAGTACAAAATGATGAATTAGCTAATTTACTTTTAAATGTTGATGTAGGGTCTGAAATACCCATAGAATTATATGATGCAATAGCAAAGGTCATTGCGTATGTAATGGATATAGATGCATTAATGAAAAAAAACTAGAATGTTAAAAAAGGAGAGATAATATGGCGTTATGGGCAATATCTGATCTTCATTTAGCTATAAATTCAGATAAACCAATGGACATATTTGGGGAACAATGGACTAATCACCAAGATAAGATAAAAAACAATTGGCTTAGTAAAGTTTCTTCAAATGACACTGTACTAATTGCAGGCGACATTTCTTGGTCCATGAATATTTCTGAGGGTAATGAGGATTTAGAATGGATTCATAATCTCCCAGGCACAAAAATACTTATTAAAGGAAACCATGATTATTGGTGGAATAGTATCACAAAGCTTAATTCTCTTTTTGATGATATGAATTTTATACAAAATAATTTTTTTAGCTATAAAGAGTATGCCATATGTGGAACTCGTGGATGGAACTGTCCTGGAAGCGCAAAATTTTCTACTCATGATGAAAAAATATATGATAGAGAACTAATAAGGCTCCGAATTTCATTAGAAGATGCAGTGAAGAGTGGATATAATAAATTTATCGTAATGCTTCATTACCCACCTACTAATGATAGTTTTGAAGAAACTAAACTTATAAGGCTCATAAAAGAATATAATGTTGAAAAGGTAATATACGGACACTTGCACGGAGCATCTTTAAATAGATTGTATGAAGGAAATATAGAGGGGGTAGAGTATATAGTAACCTCTTGTGATTATTTAGATTTTGATCCACTGAAAATATTAGAATAGTGTATGAAAAATTAGTTAATCTCATTTTCAAAACACCAAATTTTATATAAAGGACTGAGGACATGGCAATTAGAGAGTGGAAAAGATTTTTAATCCCTTATGAACAGGCAGTAGAAGAATTAAAAGTTAAGTTCAAAAGCATAAGGAGAGAATATAGACATAAAAATGACTATTCACCTATAGAGTTTGTTACAGGAAGGGTTAAAGAAATATCTAGTATTCTTGAAAAAGCTAATAAATTTGCTATCCC